>NZ_JAQMUA010000172.1:0-50501 GCF_028330895.1 Kamptonema animale CS-326
GCAACCATCTTCTTCTATGAGTTACAGGCTGGTTGCGGCGAGCGCCCACCCTACGTTTAATTAGCAATTAGCAATTAGCAATTAGCAATTAGCAATTAGCAATTAGCAATTAGCAATTAGTCTAACTTAGCTGTACAACAGGTTTATCTTCTAATAGGGTTTGGGTTGTTAACAAGTCTTCTACTGTCATTCGCAAAAATCGCTGGTTGTCCACTCGAAATAGGATTTTAATGCGATCGCTTCCCGGATACCCAGGCGGATTCAACTGAGCAATACTGCGTGCGCCCTCCCGATCGTTAAGTGCTTGTACAGATGTCCTCCCAGATAGCTGACGAGTTACCAAGCGATCGCCATCAAAATAAACCTCCGTGCCGCCAGTTTCCGCCCCCAATTCCCCTACAATTAATTCAATACTGGGCTGACTTTCGATAGATGCGCCTAATACTAATTCTACTGGTTCGCTCATCGGATAAGCTTGGCCGGATTTAATCAAAGGATGCCAACTGTGACAATTGTCGCGGCGGTTCCAATAGCGAATACCATAGCTGTGATAGAGAAAATCTTTCACTTCTACGCCTTGACTTAGTTGCAAAGCACCGTGCGCGATCGCTTCAAATGGCTTCTCGCACCTAATTTTTGTTGAGTCAAAATACTTTTGTACCCAAGTTTGAACTGCTGGAATTTGGACTGTCCCACCAACTAATAAAACTGCATCAATGTCTGCCGTTTCTATACCTTGACGACGCGCTTGCTGCAATACTTGATTCATGCACTCATCAAGGTTATCAAAAAACTGATGTTCGGCAAGGATATCCTCGAAGCGATCGCGCTCTAATTCTAGTTCGTAACTCTCAAAAGTTTCGTCATTAAAATAAACTTCTGTGGCCTTCGATTGCAGGGACAACTGAATTTTTAAGCGTTCTGCCAAACGAGTTGTTAAAGGAGATTTCGCCAATCCTTGCGACTGGGCAAAATAATCTACCAGCCAGTTATCAATATCAGAACCACCTAAGTTTTGTCCAGCCTTAGCTAAAACACGGGCAGTTTTTAGCTTTTGTCCTGAAGATTCAGCGAGGAGTTTTTCGCCCCATTTAAGAATGAAACCTAGAGGTTTTTTACCCTCAGAATTATCTAACCTAACTAAAGAAAGATCTAGAGTGCCGCCACCAAAGTCTATTACTAGCAGAATTTCTCTATCTGCCAAACCGTAACCCAAAGCGGCGGCGGTGGGTTCATCTAACATCCGCACTTGTTCTACTTGTAAAGATTGACTTACTTTACCTAGCCAGTTGCGGTAAGCTTCAAAACTATCTACCGGGACGGTAAAAACTAAAGAATCTACAGGTAATGGCAATTCACGGATTGAGCCGACAATGTGGTTAAGAAACCATTGACCAACTTGTTCAAAAGTGACAATTTGACCGTCTAATTCTGGCAAAAAACCCTGGATGGGAGTGCCTATTCCGCGTTTGAAGTTACGGAAAAATCGGGGGTCTGCATTTAAGTCGAGGCCGCGATCGCGCACTTGTTGACCCAGTACCACTTTACCCTGGGCCGCGTCCTCAGCATAGAGCAAACTGGGAATTAGGGGCGGATTTTGCGCCGAGATCAGCGATAAACCTGGTAATTTCAAGGTTTCTGGCTGCTGGGAGGCTTGATTCCAGCGAGCGATTACGGTGTTGCTAGTGCCAAAGTCAATTGCGATCGCCATTCAGTCATTAAGCAGCAAGTCGTGACTAGATCATACTAGGGTATGCAGCCCCCCAAAAGCAAACCGGACTAGATCAATTATTTCGATGTAATCATCTGTCAAGGTTGCTTTTCCAGAAATTTAGTTATTATCAATCACCACCACCGTCACAACCACCTCCATCACCCCAACCCGAATCACCCCAACCCGAATCACCCCAACCCAAATCACCGACATCTCCGACTCCGAAATCTGCACTGCCGTCTCTACCTCTTACGATAAGGAAAGGTTGAGGATGAAGGATGAGGTCAAGAATTTTTCTGAATAACTGAAGCATCCAAAAAACAGACCATAGCAAAAATAATAAAAGTATCAATGCCTCTAGATTTAATGTCTTCATGGTATCGCCTACTCCATAATCTACTGCCTCTATAAGTAGAAAGCCCTGGTAATTAGTAGAATTCAGAACGGAAAAGACTGAGCTAGCCTGGTTTTCAGTCATTGGTGTTTGAGATTTAAGTATATTCTCTGACTTAAAGGCTGACAGACTAACTCTAATATGTGAGAAAATTTATGCAAGTGACGACAATCACAGTAGAATTGTAAATAATAAGTTATGGCACTTTCAATTCTCTACCTTTAAGTTAAGTTTCTTACTACTCAAGAATGAGATCAAAAATACAAAAAATGTTTAAGATAGGTTGCAATAATATAAAAATCGTTACCGTTCGGAGTATTAATGATGAGTTTGATTACGACCATTGTAGAACAGCCTTTTGATACTACCTATCTTAATATCAAGGCTTGCTTAAATAATCTTCTAAAAAGTCTGCTAAGTAAGATTTTTGTAAGTTCTAATGGCAGTCAAGGCAAGTTTTCCTCCGACCAACAGGCTAACTCAGAAATCCCACCATCAGTCAAAGGATTGTCTGACCTCAAATCTGCTTTAGATCGAACTGCTATCTGGGTAGCACTAGATTCTAAAGGACTTATTAACGATCTCAACGATAAATTTTGTCAAATCTCCCAATATTCTAGGCAAGAACTGATTGGTAAAGATCCACGTCTGCTTAACTCTGGCAATCATTCTCAAGCGTTCTTTAACAGCATTTGGTCAACCATTTCTAGAGGGCAAGTTTGGCAAGGAGAGATTCATAATAGAGCCAAAGATGGAAGCTATTTCTGGCTCGATGTTAGAATTGTTCCTTTTTTAGATGCTCGCGAAAAACCGTTCCAATATTTAGCTATCGCCTTTGATATAACTAATATAAAACTCGTTAATTCATCGCTACAGCAGCAGGAAGAACGATTAAAATTAGCCTTGGAAGCTGCCAACACGGGCATCTGGGACTGGAACATTCTGACTAATCAACTGCTTTGGTATCATAACACTGAACAGCTATTAGGTTTAGCGTCAAGTCCTTTTCAAGGAAACTGCGAAGCTTTTCTCGAATGCGTTTACCAGGAAGACCGCGAATTTGCACGTCAAACTATAAATTTAGCTGTTCAAGAAAAGAAGAACTGCAACTTTGACTTTCGCGTTATTTGGAGTAATGGCAGCATTCATTGGATGGTTTTAAAAACTCAGTTACATAGCGATAAAAAGGGTCAACCAGTACGAATGGTAGGTACAACAATGGACATTAGCAAGCGTAAAGCCGCAGAAATAGCTCTCTACCAGCAGACAGAACGAGAGCGCTTGGTTAGTGCGATCGCCCAACGCCTCCACAGGGGTTTAGAACAGCAAGTAAAAGACCGTACAGCCCAACTGCAACAGGCCCTCGACTTTGAAGCAATGCTGAAGCGAATTACCGATAAAGTACGCGATTCCCTGGATGAAAAGCAGATTTTACAAATTGCTGTTCAAGAACTAGGAATAGGGCTGGGAGTGCGCTGTTGTAACGCCTCATTATATGACCTTGATGCTGATACATCAACCATCTGTTATGAGTGGACTAATTCGATGTTTTCCGATCGAGGTCGCGTGGCTTTGATGGCAGAGTACCCAGAAATTTACCAGTTACTTTTTCAAGCTCAATATTTACAGTTTTGCAACATTATTCCTAATCCTGTGCGCGGCAAAGTGGCAATGCTAGCCTGCCCAATTTTTGACGATCAGGGAGCGATCGGCGATTTGTGGTTAATTAATGATAGAGACTACGCTTTCCGGGAATTAGAAATACGAATGGTGCAGCAGGTAGCAAATCAATGTGCGATCGCCATCCGCCAAGCCAGGCTCTACGAAGCCGCGCAAGCGCAAGTGAAATCTCTGGAAAAACTAAACTGGCTTAAAGATGACTTTTTGAGTACAGTTTCTCATGAATTGCGAGCTCCAGTTGCTAACATGAAAATGGCAATTCGGATGTTGGAAATCTGTATGAAACAGGATCAGCTATCGCCTCATCACCGCCAAAAAGCAACTCAATACTTGGAAGTTTTGCAGCGGGAATGCGATCGAGAAATTACTTTAATTAATGACTTGTTAGATCTGCAACGGCTAGAAGCGGGAAGGCAATCTTTAGTGTTAGAAACAGTTCAGATTCAGCATTGGCTACCGCAACTGCTGGAAGGTTTTCAAGAACGCGCGGAAGCTAGGCAACTTACCCTAAGTATTGACATTCCGCAAACACAAATACCTCCCTTAGTTTCTGATATTTCCAGCCTGGATCGTCTGGTCAGCGAGTTGTTAAATAATGCTTGCAAGTACACGCCTCCTGGTAAGCAAATCATTGTCACCGTTAGCGCTCAACCAGGTAAAGTTCAACTAAAAATAACCAACTTTGGGACTGAAATTCCGACTGAGGAATTTGCCAGAATTTTTGACAAATTTTACCGAATTAAAAGTGCCGATCCTTGGAAGCAGGGCGGAACTGGTTTAGGGTTAGCATTAGTTAAAAGGCTGGCAGAACATTTAGGAGGAACAATTCATTTAGAATCTGCAAATCTTCAAACAACTTTTATAGTAGAATTGCCGAATCAAGGAGTGCTCAGTAGAGTTGGATAAGCTGCTACGGTCTTAAACAAAACGGGCAAGCTAAGCTTTTACGCCTCTAGACTGTACTATTTGTAATGCCACCTCAACCCCGCAACCTCCTCCTCTGCAAGGGAATGATGAGAAATAGGTCGATGTGTAAATCTTGTTGCTACTATTCTTGCATACCCCCTAGACTTTGGGAGATATAGATCGACAGCACAAACCTTCACCTGCCAGAACAGCTTTTATTTCAACGCTGAATTCGGAGGAGATATTAACCAATGATAAATTACTTAGCTAATTCTGAGTTTGACTTTGAAAGCTTACAAATAGAAGCGATCCCACTTGCTCCCGCCTCGATTAACCAGGCAATCCAAATCAGCCAGCAAATTAAAAATCAAGGGCGGCAGTGGCAAACTTATTTGACTGTTTTAGCGCTGTTTACTTTCCGTCAGTGGGCGGAAGAACGTATACCTAAAATTGCGTTAAATCAGGAAGAATGCTCAATTTTACAGCCACAATATGCTAATATAATTGAAGCTGCTTGCAATCTAAAATTAGGTGATTTCAAAATTTGCTTACTAGCAATTGGCAGCTTAACAGAGGAAAAAGTATCTATTCCTAGAGCTGTAATTGATTTGCCAGAATTTACCGCTCATTTTTATGTCGTTGTAGAAGTAGCTGAAGAACTTGAAGAAGCTACAATTATTGGCTTTATTGGTTATGACCAATTAATCGAGCAATTTAGTTCGGTTAATTTTTCCAAAGAAAATGACTGGACATATCGTTTACCCTTAGCTTATTTTAATAGTAACTCTGATGATTTACTGCTATATTTACGGTATTTAGAACCAGACGCGATCGCGCTCCCCTCTATCCCAGTTCGCCCTATCGATACCTTATCAATAATGCAGGCTCAATTGTCTCCGCTATTGCCGCAGTTACGAGCTGGCAGTCGAGAACTATGGGAGCTATTAACTTGGGAAAAAGCAACAGAAATACTGACAAATCCGCCGCTTTTAAATTGGCTATATCAAGAGTCAATACGCCCCCATCAAGAGTCTAAATTAACTCAGAGAATATTAAATGTCGGGCTGTGGTTACGGGATGAAATGGATGATTTAGCGCGAGAATTGTCTTGGGTATTGCTTCCCGCTTTCAATTCAGAAAAGTTAGGTTTGGCTGGAGGGACGGCAATGCGATCGCCCATTGAAGAACTAGAAGCCATTGTCACCCAATTAGAGCGGCGGGGTACAGCAATTTCGGCAGCCGCGAGGGGAGCTTGCAAAACCTTGAATCTAGCATCAATTTCCCTGCGGCTTTATGCCCTCAGTTGGCCGATGCTGTCAACAGAAAATATCCCAGAGTGGAAATTGCTGTTAATATTAGGAGGTTCCCCCTCTGGCACTCGGCTCCCAGAAGGCACAAGAATGCAAATCAGTGACAATACGAGCGTGCTGGTTGAACAAGTCCTCAACCAAAACACTGCTGAACCCTATCTTTACAGTCTGGTAGCGGGAACCTGGGACGAACAATTTACTGTTACTCTCGCCCTCAGCAATGGAGCAAGATTAACATTACCTCCCTTTGCTTTTCGTCCTCATTAGAAAGTGGGATCGATGACAATTTTTAGGTTAAAAATTCAGCGTTTTGCTCAAAATTGTCTGTTTGAATTGTCTTGGGGTACAGGACAACAACTGTCTGCAACGTTAAATTATCCAGAATCAATCGCGACTTTATATCAAGAGTGGCAGCGAATTTATTTAAGCTTTTACAAATCAGCTCTGAGAGGGCGGGTAGAAGCTAGTGGTAGCATTGCACCGCCACCCATAGATTGGCACGCTAGACTGATTCAAGCCGAAGCTAGATTACTGTCAGAATTTCATCACTGGCTGCGAAGTGCAGAGTTATTTGAAATCCGAGCAGAAATTGCTAATAGTAGATTACCGGAAATTACTGAGTCGGTAATTGTGGGCAGCCACAATTCAAATGTTAATGTATTCCTTACTTGTCATCCAGTTGAGATCGAGCGCTTGCCTTGGGAATCTTGGGAAATCGGCGCTGATTTTCCGAGATTAGGGGAAATTCGTATTGTTCGGACTCCTGTAAATATTAGGAGTGAAACTGATAAAGATCCCCCGCAAAAACGAGGAAAAAAAGCCAGGATTTTAGCAATTTTAGGAGACGAGACGGGATTAAATTTTCAGGGCGATCGCACCGCAGTGCGCTCCCTTTCTCGCATCGCTGAGATTAAGTTTGTAGGTTGGCAACCGGGATTAAATATTCCTGAATTGAAAGCTAATATTTGTCAGGCTTTAGCCGATGAGAGAGGCTGGGATATACTATTTTTTGCGGGACACAGCAATGAAACAGCAATGACGGGCGGAGAATTGGCGATCGCGCCCGAAACCTGCATATCAATTAGTGAAATCAAACCTCAACTTCTCTTAGCAAAAGAGCGAGGATTAAAGTTTGCCCTCTTCAATTCTTGTTGCGGTTTGACCATTGCTAATTCGTTAATTGATTTAGGATTAAGTCAAGTAGCGGTGATGCGAGAACCCATTCATAATCAGGTAGCGCAGGTGTTTTTAGCTCGGTTTCTCCAAGGACTTGCACAACACAAAGATGTACAAGATTCTTTAGTCGGTGCTTGTCAATATCTGCGATTGGAAAAGAGCCTAACTTATCCCTCTACTTGCTTAGTTCCTTCGCTATTTTGTCATCCGGGAGCAGTTTTCTTTCAAATTAAACCTTACGGGGTTAGAGAATTTGTTAAGCGTCTTTTACCAACTCGGATAGAAGCGATCGCGCTGTCAATTTTAACATTCCTTAGTTTGTCACTTCCCGTACAAGATGGGCTGCTGGAAAAGCGCGTTTTAGTACAAGCAATTTATCGCGACATTACCCGACAACTCCCGATAGGTGCTACCCCTAAAGTGCTATTAGTAGCAATTGATGATAAGTCAATCCGCAAGGCTAAAATTTCTAATCCCAAGCCGATGAATCGCCAATATTTAGCTAGTTTAATTGACAAGCTTGCGGCAAGTAATGCTAAAGTTGTAGGGATTGATTATTTATTAGATCGTCCCCACGAGGAGAGCGATCGCATACTTTCTAAATCTATACAAACCGCCGTTCAAAAACCTCACCCCACTTGGTTTGTATTTGCATCTGTCCGCGACGATACCGAAGGATGGCTAAAAGTGCTGCCGGAAATTGCCAGCCCTAATTGGAGCTTTCAAGGTCATATTAATATGGTACACTGGTACATGAGATTAGTACCCGAAGAAAATTCTAGTTCCGCAAAAATGCCCTTAGCTTATATGCTGGCTTTAGCCTATCATTTGAACATAGAAGCTTATTCACAGCCATCTGTGGCAGCAAATCAAAAATTGGCAACAGGAAATCAAGATTCGTCTCAATTACCTGCGCCTAGATTGGACAGCAAGACAGAACTTTTCTCGGAAGCAATTGCATATCTTAATCGGGAAAAAGGACTTAATTACAAAACATTATTCTCGCCTTCATCGCAACTACAACCGATTACCAGCTTGTCTTATGATTGGGGGCAAATGTGGTTACAACCAATCATTGATTTTTCAGTTCCACCTGAATATATCTATCAGCATATCCCCGCTTGGCAACTGCTGGAAAGTGAAGTTAATTCCCCGGAATTGCAGCATTTACAGCAGCAAGTTGTGCTGATTGCACCGGGAGGATATAGCGAAGCGGGGGTAATTAGAGATGGGGAAGATAATTTTAGGATTCCCGCAGCACTTAGGTACTGGTTCAATCAGCGCCGCCACAAGCAGCGCCGCTATTTTACTGGCGGGGAAGCTCACGCTTACATGATACACCATTTCTTGCATAAAAGGTTAGTAATTCCTATTCCCGATCTCTGGACGATCGGCCTAGCGGTGTTGTTAGGAAAAGGGGCTGCACTCGCCCTAGCACATCGCCAGCAAGCAGTTGGTTCGATATTAATTGGAACTACCATTTATGGATTAATTAGCTTACAACTTTACATTACTGCTGCCGTGCTTTTACCTTTTGTTCTACCTGCTGCAACGCTGAGTATTTACATCCTGCCCATACTGGTAAAATTATTAAATCAGAAAAAATCTGCCAAAGATTTACGTTTTTGGGGATATAGTTTGTTGAAGGATTCAAAATGAGATTTCACAAGGGATTAACCATTTTTTTGCTATCTTTACCGTTGATTTTCCTCCCGTTTTTGCTACATTTATCCGTGCCAAATGCTATGGCAGAAACAGAAGAGCAACAGTTACCCTGGGATAAATTGTACGAGAAAGAACCTCCTAGAAAGGAAGAAACAGGAGGTTCGCGGGGCCCAGTTGAACTCGTCTGCACCATCTCACCCGAATCTTTGTCAGGGGAAGAAATAAGAATTTGGAACCTTCGCCCTTTATTTCTATGGCAAGGAAATATATCAAAAATAGAGGTGCGCCGACGGCGTAGCGAGCAAGTAATGTGGAGTCAGAAACTCGCGCCTAGCAATAACAGCGCCACCTATAGCGGACAGCCTCTGCAACCGGGAGAAAGTTACGATTGGGTGCTGTTTGAAGATGGGGAGGATATCCCCACTTTCCAAGTTTCATTCCAAATCGTACCCGCCGAGGAACGCGATCGCATTACCGCAGATTTAAACAGCTTAGAAAGGCAATTGCAGCAAGAGGGAGCTACGCCAGAAAAGATTGCTTATGCCAAAGCAAATTATTTTGCCGAGCGCCAGATGTGGTCAGATGTTTTACAGTCTGCTTATCAAGTGCAAAATCCTTCAGAAGCTCTCGCAAAATTTATTCAAAACATCCCCCAGCAGTTTTGTCAGCCTTTGGCTACTTTCAGAAAGTCAATTAGGCAGGCTAATAGGGATAATGGTCTTAAATTAAATGAGAGCTATCAAAAACGAGGTGGATAGGATATTTCCAATTGCCAAAACTATTGCTATTATTGCATTTTACTTCTGTGCTTTTAGAGTGCAAAATCTTTTGTAGATGATTAAAGTAGACGATTAAATCCTTCTGCCTTCTCCTATACATCTGGTAATGGGTAATTGCTATGGGTGCTGCTTCAAAATACTGGACACTTGTAAGAATTGATATTGCTGGAGGGTGCAAAATCGAGGTGATTGCCGAAGCAAAAGCCTTTTTTGCTTCAGAATTTCTCAAAGGTACTGATACTGCACAAGGCGATGTACCTGATGATGAAATTCAGCGCCAATTGCGGGAATGGATGAGATTTTCCCCTCCCCATCAATCAGAAAAATCTGTATTTGCAGAACGCTGTTTGCTCTGTTTTATTTCCCATCACATTGAGCAAGCTTGCCGACATCTTGAAACCCAATTTGGGGCGGCTCACGGCTTCACTTACCAGGATTTATTGCCATTTGTCCTCTCTGAAGATGGCAGATTTAACAAGTTCTCCAGTGAAGCTCGTGCCTCTAGTTCCTACAAATCAATTGCTAAGATAATTCTGGAAAGCTTCGATCCAGAACAGAGCAGTTTAAGCACCTGGACTTATAGAAGGGTAAAACATCATTCTGAATTAAATTCTTTCTTGCTAGAACGCGGTGTTTATATGGTCAGCGATTGGGCAATACTCAACGACACTCGTACCAAACAGCTAGAGCGAATTTTATCTGATTTTTACCAACTAACATCCTTTGAAATCCAGCAATTTTGCCAACTTTTAGAAGCTTATCATGCTGTCTACCGCACCGCCAGACTTCAGCAACGTCAAGCAGGAGGGAAGAGGCAGTGCCAGCCACCCACACCTGAGCAATTGCAACAAATTGCAGAATTTATAGAAACTAAAACCAGCCAAAAGTTTTTACCTAAAATCGTGATGCTACTCCTACAGCAGCTAGCATCGAAATTGCGAAATTACCGGATTTCTGTGCGAGGAGGTTCTCCCAAATATGAATCTTTAGATAGTTCAGAAAATAGCTATGCAGTCAACATTTTGAATTCTACAGAAACTTTAAATAATTTTGAAAATAGAGATGAACAAACAGAGTTTTTGAAATTATATCGCCAGGAACTTTTACTTTGTTTAGAGGATGCAATTGCCCAAGTGACAAACTTATGGATTAAGCAATTTCAGCGTCAAAATCCCAAGAAAATTAAACAATTCTTGATGGGACTTCAGCTATTTCATTGTCAGGGACGGACTATGGGAGAAATTGCCGCTACTGTAGGACTACAAGCTCAGTATCAAGTGACTCGCTTGCTTAAACTCAAATCTTTTCGTGCTGATGTCAGACATCAGTTACTAGGTATGCTGCGCCAGCGTATTTTAGAAGTAGCAAAATCCTACATCCCTCCAGAGCAGCTTCAGAAACAGGACAAACAAATTGAAGAGGCTCTAAGCGAACAAATTAATATCGTGATTCAGGAAGCAGAAACAGAAGCAAGTATGGCAAAAAGCCATCTTGCAAGTAGTATTTTTTCCCAAAAACTTTGCAGCTATCTCGACAAAATGATATTATGAGTATTGTCGTGCGATCGCAACAGATGCAACGGGCATTGTTATCGGAAAATATAGCGTCCTTAGCAATCAACCGGTACTGAAAGCGACTAAAAACGCAAGATAGGGCGGAGCGCCCACAATCAAGCTCATCTATATTAACCTTGAGTGATAATGAGCAATAGCAACGAGAAATCAAACTCAATCAGGGAGAACCCCACTATGATCGCGATTCCCGGCGTTGCAGTTATAGCTTTAATCTACGAAAGTAGTAAATCCCTAGTCTATCGCGGCCGCATCGAACAGGACAATCAACCAGTTATTCTTAAACTTATAAAAGAAGAATATCCCGCACCAGAAGAACTTGCGAGATATAGACTTGAGTATGAAATTATTCAGAATCTAAACCTAGATAGCGTTGTCAAAGCCTATAGCTTACAACCTTTTAGGAACAGTTTAGTAATGATATTAGAAGACTTTGGCGGTGAATCCTTAAGAATATTCATGTCCTCCCAAAAACTGACATTTTTTGGATTCTTAACTATGGCGATCAAAATCGCTGAAAGTTTAGGAGAAATTCACGCAAAAAATGTTATTCATAAAGACATTAATCCCTCCAATATTGTTGTTAATCCTACTACTGGGCAGCTCAAAATCATTGATTTTAGCATTGCTACAGAATTGACCCGCGAAAATACTCAGATTAAAAATCCCAATATTTTAGAAGGTACTTTAGCTTATATGTCGCCCGAACAAACGGGCAGAATGAACCGAGCTGTAGATTATCGCACTGATTTTTATTCCCTCGGTGCAACCTTCTATGAACTGCTGACAGGCAAATTGCCTTTTGACACTACCGATGCGATGGAATTAGTTCACTGCCACATCGCTAAACAGCCAATTTCTCCTCGCGAAATTACACCTGAAATTCCGCAAGCTCTTGCTAACATTGTAATGAAATTGCTCGCTAAAACTGCTGAGGAAAGATATCAAAGTGCTTGGGGAATTAAAGCTGATTTAGAATCCTGTCTTTTTCAATTACAAACCTCTGGATATATTGCCGAATTTCCTCTCGGTAGCCAAGATATTTCGGACAAATTTCAAATTCCCAAAAAGCTTTATGGCAGAGAAAAAGAAATAGAAACGTTGCTAGCAGCCTTTGAGCGTGTCAACACCCCTTACTCCGAGAGCAGGGGGGGCGAAATGATGCTAATTGCTGGTTATTCTGGGATTGGTAAATCAGCATTAGTTAGGCTTCTAGAAAAACCTATTACCAACAGACATGGTTATTTCATCTGGGGCAAATTTGACCAGTACAAGCGAACTACTCCCTACTCAGCCGTAGTCAGCGCTTTCTCCGAATTAGTGCGGCAATTGCTGACAGAAAGTGAAACGCAGCTAACAGTATGGCGCGAAAAACTCCGCAATGCCTTTGGCCCTAACGGACAAATTATTATCGATGTCATCCCAGAAATAGAATTGATTGTGGGCCAACAATCTCCCGTAGCAGAATTAGGACCAACTGAATCCCAAAATCGTTTTAACCTAGTCTTTCAAAACTTTATCCGGGTATTTTGTCAGCAGGAACATCCTCTAGTAATTTTTCTAGATGATTTGCAGTGGGCTGACTCTGCTACCCTTAAACTGATAGAATTAATTTTCTCCGATGAAGAGACAAAATATTTGTTTGTAATTGGTGCTTATCGCGATAACGAAGTCAGTCCCACACATCCTTTAATAATGACCCTGGAAAATCTGCGAAACCAGGAAGCGATTATTAACGAAATTATTTTAGCACCGTTAGATGTTGAGCACGTTACTAATTTGATTGCTGAGACTTTACACAGTGATAAAGAATCAGTAAAACCAATTGCAGAATTGGTAATTAGTAAAACTGATGGCAATCCTTTCTTTGTCAATCAATTCTTGAAAACTCTCTATCAAGAAAACCTATTAACTTTTTCTCCTCCGCAGTCTGGCAGTAAAGGTGAGTGGCAATGGAACATTTCTGATATTGAGCAGTGCGCCATCACGGATAATGTAGTAGAATTGATGATCCAGAAATTAAAGAAACTCCCAGAATCAACGCAGCAAATTTTACGCCTTGTTGCTTGTTTGGGCAACCAATTTGATTTAAATACCCTTTCTCTCATCCATGAAAAAGAAGCATCGGAAACTTTTCATGCTCTTTTACCAGCCATTCAAGAAGGGTTAATTCTCCCAACTTCCGACTTAGAAGCTAAGTCCGTAGAATTGACTCACTACCCCTTACTAATTCTCAATTATAAATTCTTGCACGACCGCGTGCAACAGGCAGCTTATACCCTGATTGAGGACTCGCAAAAAAAAGCAGTTCACCTCAGAATTGGTCGCCAAATCTTGGCAAATACTCCCAAGGAATATCGATCCGAAAGAATTTTTGAATTAGTAGATCATCTCAATGTTGGTAGGTCGCTAATCCTAGACGAAGAAGAACAGATGGAATTAGCAATATTGAACTTAGAAGCAGCGCGAAAAGCTAAAGAGGCAACAGCTTACGTTGCCGCTAGGGAATATTTAACTGCCAGCATGGACGGCTTAACTGAAGATATTTGGAATGCAGATTACGACTTAGCTATAGCTTTGCATAAAGAACGGGCTGAAGTTGAATATTTAAATGGCAATTTTGAGCAATCCGAAGAATTTATCAACCTAACTCTGATGAAGACGAGATCGGATTTAGAAAAGGCAGAAATTTATAATCTTCTTCTCGTACAGTATGCTTTGCGCGGGAAAAATGAAGAAGCAGTCAGAGCCGGGAAAAATGCTATTACCTTGCTAGGAATTGACTTACCTGAAGATGGTTTAGATGCGGCAATTGGAGCCGAATTTGCAGAAGCCAAAGCCAGTCAAGGTAATAAAGAAGTGGCGGTATTAATAGATGAACCTGAAATGACGTTGCCGGAGAAAAAAGTCGCCTTAAAATTATTCAATAATTTGTTGCCATCGGCTTACTTTATTAATCCTGCTTTGTGGACTTTTAGCATCCTCAAATCAGTTAATCTTTCTCTCAAATACGGTCATGCTCCTGAATCATCTTTCTCTTATGCTAATTATGGAATTCTCCTGAATGCAGTATTTGGAGAGTATAAATCAGCTTACGAGTTTGGTTTAATGGCGCTGAAACTAACTGATAAATTTGGAACTTTAGAACTCAAAGGTAAAGTTTCTACTGTATTTGCTAATGCTTTAAGTTACTGGTTTCAACATCTAAAAGAGTCTATTCCTATTAATAATGAAGGGTATAAAGCCGCTTTGAACTCTGGAGATTTACAGTATGCAGGCTATATTCTCAATTATAAAGCGATTTACTCATTTTTTCAAGGTAAAAATATTGGCCCACTGCTGACAGAAGTGCCTAGCTATTTACAATTTTCCCTGAAGACTAAAAATCAGATGGTTACGGATACATTAAATGGATTGCAATTAATTCTGCGTAACTTAAGTAAGCTGACTTCAGAAAAAAATGATTTTAGTAACGAAGGAATCACCGAATTAGAGTATATCGAAAGTTGCCAGGAACATCAAAACTTTTTTACGCTGTGCTTCTATAATATTTTTAAAGCTCAGGTTTTTTATTGTTATGGGAATCTAACTGAAGCACTCAAATGGGTTTTATCTGCGGAAAAGCAACTAAGTTTTATCACCGGGATTTTTCCAGTTACAGAATATAATTTTTATGCGTCGTTAATATTCGCTGCTCTTTACTCTCAAGTTTCAGAAGATGAGCAAAAGGAATATGGAGCGAAGTTAGAATCTAATCAAAAGCAGATGAAAATCTGGGCAGAAAACAGTCCCGAAAATTTCCTGCACAAGTACCTGTTGGTGGGAGCAGAAATCGCGCGTATTTCTGGTCAAGAATCAGAGGCAATTGATTTCTACGATCGCGCTATATCTTTAGCTAAGAAAAATGAGTATATTCAGCATGAAGCTTTGGCAAATGAACTAGCAGCAAATTTTTGGTTTAGTAAAGACAAACCGAAGTATGCCAACATCCACTTACACGAAGCTTACTCCGGTTATAAACGCTGGGGTGCTACTCGGAAAGTGGAAGATTTAGAGGAAAAATATCCTTATTTACGCGACGCAGTAATAGCTAGTAAAACCTTTAAAAATTCCTTAAATGCGACTATTCACACCTCTACTGGTAGCGATGCACGGGCTCTAGATTTAGCTACAGTAATGAAAGCATCATTAGCAATTTCTAGTGAGATTTTTCTCGATAAATTGCTGGCTTCATTGATGAAAATTTCCATTGAAAATGCTGGAGCGCAATCTGGATTTTTGATCTTGCTGAGTGAAGGAAAATTGCTGATTTCTGCTCAAGCATCTGTAGCGGGAGGTTTAGCAAACAAATCGGGAAGAACAGCTACAGAAGATGTTATTGTGCAACAATCAACTCCACTTGAGGAATCTCAAGATTTACCTGTGAGCGTGATTAATTATGTTGAGAGGACTCGATCTGATGTGGTGTTAAGTAATGCTGCTGCTGAGGGAAGATTTGCCGCCGATCCTTATATTGTCAAACAGCAACTCAAATCTCTTTTGTGTACGCCGATTATCAATCAAGGCAAACTCATCGGGATTCTATATTTGGAAAATAATTTAACCACTGGGGTATTTACTCCTGACAGATTGGAAGTTTTAAGGCTGCTTTCTTCTCAAGTTGCTATTTCGCTAGAAAATGCTTTGCTTTATGCTTCAGTGGAGCAAAAAGTGCAAGAACGCACGCAGGAATTAAACGAAAAAAATGGGCGTTTAGAACAAACTTTAGTGGAACTAAAAGTTACTCAAGCCCAACTCATCCAAACTGAAAAGATGTCTAGTTTGGGGCAAATGGTGGCTGGTGTAGCTCATGAAATTAATAACCCTGTCAGTTTTATCTACGGTAATTTAACTCCAGCTAGTGAATACGTCAAAGATTTGCTAAATATCATTTACCTTTACCAGCAACACTATCCCACACCTGCACCTGAAATTCAATCGGAAATAGATAGAGTAGAATTGGAATTCTTAGTAGAAGATTTGGAAAAACTTCTGGATTCGATGAAGGTAGGCGCAGAACGCATCCGCGATATTGTTCTCAGTTTGCGGAATTTTTCGCGCCTTGATGAAGCAGAAATGAAGCCGGTTAATATTCATTCTGGCATTGATAGTACGGTTATGCTTTTGCAGCCCCGTCTGAGAAAAGAAGGGGGAAAATTAGGCATTGATGTGATTAAAGAGTACGTTGAACTGCCGCAGATTACCTGTTATGCTTCTCAGTTAAATCAGGTGTTTATGAATATTCTTACCAATGCGATTGATGCTTTGGAATCTGTGAGAAGTAATAGCGAAGATGCAGAGAAAAAACCTACGATCGCAATTCGCACTGAGGTTATAGGTAGAAATGCGATCGTTAGAATTGCTGATAACGGGCCTGGTATGACTCCTGATGTGGTTCACAAGATTTTTGACCCTTTCTTTACAACGAAGCCTGTGGGGTCTGGTACTGGTTTGGGTCTGTCTATTTCCCACTCTATTGTTGTTAAGTCTCACGGTGGAAATTTGACTTGTATTTCCGCACCTTTTGAGGGTAGTGAGTTTATTATTGAGATTCCGCTGGCACCTCATCACTAAGCTTGACTGGGCGGTTGAAACCGCGTCTATACAGACAAAACCCGCCTACGCGGGTTGAAATTCTACAGTCTGGATAGGCAGACTTTGCTTGTGTAGACGCGATTTTAATCGCCAAATTGTGATAGTTAATCGATGTTAATGGACTGAGGCCCACTACTATTACCGTTGTTTTCTTCAGTAGGGGGAGTGTAGGAAGTCGAACCAGTTTGCTGGTCGAGCCAGCTTTTTACTGGGTCGTCGTAAAGGTTGAGTCGCAGCAGGCCAGAAACAAATCCGCCCAAGAAAGCGATCGGCTGCTGGGTTAGTTCTTTTAGCACTGGGGTTAGTTCGTTGAGGAACATTTTTGGTCTCCTTGCGCTGCTTTTCGCCAGCGGTAGCAATAATTGGATCGTAGCGCGTCGCGAGGGGAGAGGGCATCCCTGGCAACCTTTTAAATTAGTGTAAATTAGTTGGTATTTTGTGCAGCTTTGGCTTCTTGGGCAACTTGTTGCACTTCGTCGTTGGCTAGGGTTTTGAGAGTGGCTTCAGCTTCAGGGCCGCCTAAGCGTGCCAAAGCTTGGGCAACTCTGTAGCGCACCTGCCAGTCAGGATTGGAGGCGTAGGGTACGATCGCGGGGACTGCTCGACTATCGCCTAATTCCCCTAATGCGCTAATGGCAATGGTTTGGATCAGTTCGTTGCTGGATTGGAGAGCAACTTCTAACAGTTCAAAAGCTCGCGGTTCTCCCATGTCTCCCAAGGCGGCAACGATGCTGAGTTGGACTAGCCACTCGGAGGTACTGTGGTAAAGTTGCTCCAATTCTTCAAAAGCTGCGGTTAATTTCAAAGCACCCAAGGCATCAGCGGCGGCGGCTTGCACGTCTGGTTCGGGGTCTTTGAGGCTTGCGCGGAGGACTTTCAATGATTGAGGTAAATTCTGTTCGCCGAGGGTAGCCATCTGACTGACGGCCGCATATCGGACGCGGACATTTTTATCGACGATCGCACCTTGGATCAGGTCGAAAGCTGTGGCCGGTTCTAGTTGGCGCATTTTATTCAATGCTTGTAAGCGATCGCCTAGATCCTGGGAACTTAGCAATTGCTGGACAGACTCAGGGGTAATACTCATTAAATTGGTAATTGCTAATTGGTAATTGTTAATTGGTAATTGTTAACGGTTAACTGTTAACCGTTAACTCTTGGTTGATAATTAATACTCGGCGGCCATTGCTCGGACAATATCTCCTCGCGTCAGAATGCCGATCGCTTTGCCAGCGGGATCGAGGACTGGCAAGCGATGGATGCTACGCTCGTGCATTAGTCGCGCTGCTTCTGGGAGAGATTTATCGGGTGTAATAGTAATGGGCTCGCGACTCATCACTTCTCCAACCGTTTGTCCTAAAGCTTTGTGGAGTTCTCGTTCGTAACGGCCGGGATTCTCCAAGTAAATCACGCTATCGAGTACCATGATATATGCTGGGGGCGTTACCCCTACTTCCTGCCACATCAAGTCTGTTTCGGAGATAACGCCTACTAATTTCTCATTTTCATCCACCACTGGCAGGCCACTAATCCGCCGTTCGGCCAAAATCTTAATGGCTTCGGAAAGAGGCATTTCAGGTCGCGCCAAGATGGGGTCGCGGGTCATTACGTCGGCTACAGTTTTGGGCATGATCGGCGGTTGATTCGATTGATCTCTCTGGGTAGATCATAGAGGAAAGCGCGACACAGACCTATCCCCATATAGAAGTAGGGATGATCTGAGAAAATTGTTAAGATATATTAAAGATATAGCTGGAGCAATGCTGACCTCTGCCAGAAATAGAGGGCGATCGCGATCGGACTTTTTAAGGGTCAGAGAATTTAGGGGTGCGATCGCACCGCCAAACAAATCGTATTGTAGAGTAAACAGGAATTACGCACCCAAGCAAAGAAACCGGGTTTTTTACGAAAATACTTCGTTGTTACCCACAGATGCTCTCAAAAACCCGGTTTCTGGAACGACCTGCGTAAGTCTTATTAAAGTTAAGCTTTATTCATGCCGCCTCAGATCGTCCGGGTATTTACGATAGCTAAAGATTTTGCTCTCTAAATCTAGCTAACAGTTCCTCGCGGGATAACTGCACCAGCAAGGGGGTAAATTCTTCTGGCGACAAAGCTAATAAAGGCTCAATAATTGCTGATAATTCCTCATCTAATGAGCCAAACCTGACGCGCAATAAATTTTCTACAACAATTTTTTCACCGCGCTGTTCTCCGAGTCGTTCTACTTCTGCCAATCGTTCTTGAAAAAGAGGTCGTAATCGCATAACTAACTCCCTATCCTCTACTGCTAAACTTTGATTAAAACCTAAGTTTTCCTGCAATTGATAAAACAATTCTAGCGCATTTGTGCGGAGGGGGCTATCCGCTGGTAATGCTTCTAGTTCGTCAATTGCCTGTTTTTGTGCATTACCTCTACCTAGAATTCTCAGCCACAGGGTTTCGGGAATTCTGGGCAATTGGTGGATGGCGATAATGCCTGTTCTTAAATATTCTGGCATGAAGTACACGCCAGAGTCCCAATCTGCTATGAGGGTAGCACCGAAACCTGATAATAATTGTGCTGATGCTGTGGGAGTAAGTATCCACAATTTCGGCAATTCAGACTCGGATAGATTGCGTGAGTTGCGGTTGGCTTCTCTCTGCAATTCGCCCCTTACTTCTAGCAATTTTAACAGACAATCGCAGATTTCTGGGGGTGTGGCAGGATTGCGGAATGGTTCAAAAAGAGCGGTAGTTGTCGCGAGTCTGCCTAATAATCCTAGTGCATTTCTATCGGCTGTTGCTGTGGGATTTGGGACGAAGTAAACATCAATTTGGCGGACTTCCCCGGCGACGCGGCGAGGTGATTGTATTTCCCCTAGTGGTGAGAGTAATTCCTCTAGGTAGTCTTTGGCAAATTGGTCGTGGATGAAACGAGTCATTATGAGAGGATGGAATATACCGCTTTTTTTATTGTAGCAAAAAAAAGAGCGATCTCGCCGATAGAATGCTCTAAGCTGCAAATCTTTGCAATTTCCAAAAACGCTCTACTTTATTCTCCCATTGTTTCCAGTATTTCATTACTTCCACTTCATCTAATAAATTGATGTCAACCTCATTAGGAGTAGCGACAATGACAAGACCTTGAGTGATTTTTACTCCATAAGGCGGGCCGTACTGACGATTTAAGGCTCCGATATAGGCAGCTACTTGTAATTTTGTACTTTCGTGGATGGGTTTAATTTCATCGGAAAACTTGAATTCTATCGCGCATTCTGGCAAGTCATAAAGGCGACCTACGCAGTCAACTCGACCTGCGTATCCTTTGTAAAAGTTGAAAACGTTTCCTTCTACAAGTCTAATGTGATGTAATTCTTGTAAGGTGGGTAGCAATTTGTTCCAGTAGGGTTCGAGTAAGGAAGAACAAGGCATATTTTCACCATTAAGGAATCGTTCTATTTGGCGGTGGCCTTGTCTGCCGATGTTTAAAATGTCGTTGGCTTTGATTCCTTTACTTTTTCGCCAATTTACAAGTCGTGCTATTTCTTCTGGGGGTCTGGTAGATTCTAGGATAGGTGTGACGTTGGGAGCGCTATTTCCAAAGTCGTCCATTGAAAATCCGATACCGTTTTTGTTAATGGGTTTGGCGTTGTGGCGGGGGAGGGGGTTGTTTGACCAAAGTTTGGATTTCATGTTTTTTCCTTAATCAGAGATTAGGGGTATGGGTGTGACGTTTGCTAGGAGGCTGAGGATATTGCCTGGGCCTACTTGGCTAGATGGTCAAGATAGACAATCATTTGCGTACTTGCCTGTCGAGTAACACTCATCTGCATACTCTGCTTATCTTACAACACAGTCACGGGTGGCTGTCAAGTGTTATTAATTGGTCAACCCTTAAAAAAATATAAAGATTTTTAATGCACAACAAAGAGCAATTAACGGACTTAGTAGACAATTGAGTATGTGGTGTATATAATAGGGGCTATGGATAAACAGGAGTTGACTAAATTTGAGCAAGCCTTTGCGGAACTGCCTCCCCGCAGGCGGGAGGTATTGCTGAAGCTGCTGGTAGGCAAGACAGATGAGGAGATTGCCGAGTCTTTAGGTATCCACGCGGGAACTGTTAGAAATCAGATTTCTAAGCTGTGCGATGATTTTGATTTAAAGGAGCTTGGGGGCGAGCGTCGCTCAAGGCGAAGTGACTTAATAGCTCTGGTTGCTAAGTACAAGCCTGAGTTACTAGGGGCAACTGCTCATATCCTTAGAGAAACTGTTGGTGACTATAAACTCGATGTCACCCTTGGTCTGCGTAATCCCTTCGTTCCCTTGAGTGGCAGGGTGGATGATCCGCAACTGTTTTTTGACCGGAAAAAGGAAATCGGGCAGGTATTCGAGACGCTCAATTCTGGTAGCAGTGTCGCAGTGATTGGAGAGAGAGCGATCGGCAAGTCATCTTTATTATCAGCAATTTGCAGGCAAGCAGAAAGCTACCTTCAAAAACCTCGCTACCCACTTTATTTGAACTTGCAACCACTAGAAACTGAGGATGATTTTTACAGTGCTTTGTGTGATAAAGCAGAATTTAAGGAAACACTAAGGGGATATAAGCTAGTTCGAGCTTTACAAAAAAAACCTCTATTATTAGCTTTAGATGAAGTAGAAAATAAAGCAGTTTTTACCGTTGATATCCGTTCACAAATGCGCGGTTTAGCAGAAGGCAGAGATGCCCCAATTCGTCTAGTTTTAGCTACCAGCACATCGTTAGATGTTCTGTTTAATGATGAAGGCATAACATCTCCCCTTGCAAATATTTGTATTTCACAAAACCTAGAGCCTTGGGATAATGAGACGGCTCACGCTTTTATTAGCAGTCGTTTAAATTCTACTCCGGTGGCTTTTACTGAGGATGAAATTGCAAAAATAGTGCAGGACAGTGACGGTTATCCTCAAAAATTAATGCAACAATGCCATGAAACGTATGCTCGTTATTTGAAGGAGTCAGTATGAGTCAACCGCAAACAACAGTTCCCCGCTTGGACTTAGCTCCTAAGTTAAGGCGACCACTTTCTTTGTTGAACCCACTAGATTATCTGCAATTGTTGTACTGGTCTTTATTCTTTCCTCAAGCATTGCGAGTGTATGTAGATACGTTTGGAAATAAATTTATTCCTACAGGAAAAGTAACTTGGCGAAAAGCTTTAGGTTGGTTGAGGCACAGTACCATTGAGCGTCAGTTACTTTTACAAGGATTAGCATTAGCTATTTTTACGGTACTTATTTTGGGAAAGATTTTAGAACTCAGAGGAGTTCCCTTAGATTGGTATAACTTGCTAATGTTTCCAGTAATATTGTATGTCATAGTTGGCTTAGTCAGTGCTTGGGTAATCTACGAGAAGTATGGTTTGAAGCGAGGAGTTGCATCATGGGTCGCCTCTGGTTTGGGATTTATCATAATCACTTTTGTGGTGAGCCGCACGTTAGGAAACATAATGGTAGTTGTAGCTGTAAGCGTAGCTTCAAGCTGGGCAAGTTTTCCAGGGAATGACACCATGACAATCTTGGCACAGGCACACTTGGCACAGATCGTTTTCTTTGGATTATTGTTTGGAATCTCGTTTGGAGTCTCGTTTGGTGTGACGATAGGTGTGGTATCAGGTGTAGCGCTAAGTGTGTTCTATTTTCCTTTTTTTGGTATATGTTTCGGGATGCTGGTTAGTCTGGGTTCTTTTATTAGTTTCAACTTCACCTTGCTATCCAGTTTAGTAACAGGTATAGGGTTCGGTCTAGCGTTTGCTTTAATGTCCTGTCTAGCAATAATTCGACTTGAAAATTGGTTATTTGGTTTATCCCTGATGTTGCTAACACCTAATAATCAATATTGGTATATTCCTCACGTTACCCCACTTCCCATTCCTAATATCTGCTCTCAATTGAAAAATTGGCTGCGACATGACTGGGAAATTGGTTTGCATAACGCCAATCAAATCCTTGCTTACACTCTTCAGTTTCAACCCGTTATCCAGGCTATTAACCAAGTTCTATCCGAACTCCCATCAGAACAGGTTATCTTTCGCGTAGCTCAATTGGCTAACAGTTCTTACGATCAGAGGTTACTTCGTTTTGGCTCAGAGAAACTTCGATTAGGGGTAGATTCATATGTTTTTGAGCTTCGTTTAGATACCGAACCTCGCGCTGCTGCTGCTGGTTTTTGGTACTTATATTCAGGTTTACCAGATAAGGCGGCCGAAGCGTTTACTGAGATCCGTTCTCTTCTTTATGGTGAAGAGATGTTGCTTCTGTCTCAAACTTTAGCCCATTTTTATGAAGCTGAGGATCTAGCAGCTATCGCTTTCCTAAAAACACTAAATATTCCCGAAGAACCTTTATTTAGCCCTGCTAGTTGGGAAGCAATCGCTTGTCTATATCGCGTAGTCCATGATGCCCGTGTTGTCCAACGTAGTTTATCTAGTGCTACTCGCTCATTTTACCTTAACCGAGGTTTGGAAGACCTAAATAACCTCTTAGACAAAATATCAATTCTGCCTCAATCAGAGAAAGGATTAATAATTTATATTGCTCACAATTGGAAAGCAGCGCTATGGAAAGTAACTAGCAAGTTAGAAAAAAATTCTATTACTGAACCTGTACCTAATCCTTATATTATTGGCGATCCAGTTGAGGGTAATCTTTTTGTAGGTCGAGATGATGTCTTGAGATTGCTAAAAGAATTATGGGTTTTAGGTTATCACTTTCAGTCTGTGGTTATTTACTGTCACCGACGCATGGGGAAAACTTCAATTTTACTGAATATATCTGAACACTTAGGAGCGGGAGTTAAGGTAGCTTATATCAATCTATTACTTCTAGTAGATATTCCTCTGGGGGTTGGGGAAGTGCTGATCGCAATCAGCGATGCTATTTATAAAGAAGTCAATGTTACGCCACCTAACGATGAAGATTTGTTGAACCTTCCCTACCGTACTTTTGAACGCTACTTGCAAGATGTCAATTCCCAAATTGGAGAGAAAGGTTTGATCATTGCCTTAGATGAATTTGAGCAAATTGAAACTCTCATCATTAATGGCAAAATCCCACCAAACTTTATGGGATTTCTGCGAGGTTTGGTGCAAATGAGTCCCAAAATTGCTTTTGCATTTGCTGGCTTGCACACTTTGGAGGAGATGACAGCAGATTACTTTCAACCTTTTTTCGCGAGTGTTATTCCTATTCGAGTTAGCTTTCTAACACCAGAGGCTACCCATCAACTCTTAATTAATCCTGCTAAAGGTTTTCCTCTTGGTTACACGCTAGAGGTAGTAGATCAAATTTATTTGCTAACACACGGCCAACCCTATCTCGTACAACTGATCGGTTTTCTGCTAGTCCGCCGCTACAATGACCTAGTATTTGAAATGGGAAAAACCCTCGATCCAGTCTTTACCAGAGATGATGTGGAAGCTGTCATTAATGACCCCGATTTCTTCATCAAAGGTCGCTACTATTTTACAGGAGTTTGGGGTCAATCTGCCCAAGGTGCAAGGGGACAACAGGAAATCTTAAAAATATTAGCGCCTCACCCAGAAGGCATCAATTTAGAGGCCATAATTCATGCCACAAATATAGATGAAACAACATTAAATGAAGCGATAGAAACCCTCAAACGTCACGATGTCATCCAAGAGACTAATCAGCAATACCAGATTATTGTCGAATTATTCCGCCGCTGGGTGTTAGAAAATAAGAGAGCAGATCGCTTACTGTAAACAATCTGCCCAAAAGCACGATTTGCTAATTGCTAAAGTAGATTGCCACAGCGAAGCAAGGAACAACTGAGAAAATTGTTAAGATGTATTAAAGAATAACTTGAGAAATCCTGACCCATGCCAGAAATAGAGGGCGATCGCACTAACTCCGATCCCCAACCTCCCTGCATATTAGTTTGCCAGTACCAATCCTGCCTCAGAAACGGTGCAGCAGAAGTGCTAGCAGCCTTTGAGGCTGCTGAACTCCCAGGTATCGCAGTAAAGGCTAGCGATTGCCAGGGACAGTGTAGCGTCGGGCCTACGGTGCGAATCACCCCTGAAGAGATTTGGTATTGCAGAGTTAAACCCAGTGACGTGCCACCGATCGTTGAACAACATATTAAAGGGGGCAAACCGGTAAAATCACTACTTAATCCTAGAATTCACATCCATTTTTATTATTAACTTTAAAAGCCATTATTACAAACTGGGCTGATGATATTTATGCCAATGCTTAGCAATATCAACTCTACGGCATAACCACACCCGTTCGTGCTGCTGCACATAATCCAAAAACCTCGCTAAAGCAGCGGCCCTTCCCGGCCTTCCCACCAGGCGACAATGCAATCCCACACTCATCATTTTTGGTGCGGTTTCTCCCTCAGAATAGAGTACATCAAAGGCATCTCGAAGATAGGCAAAAAATTGATCGCCCGAATTAAATCCTTGATTAGTTGCAAACCGCATATCATTATTATCTAGCGTATAAGGAATGACTAAATGAGGTTTGCTGTAATCGCGAACCCAATAGGGTAAATCGTCAGCATAGCTATCAGAATCATAAAGAAATCCGCCTGCTTCTACAACTAATTTACGAGTATGAGGACTGGTACGCCCAGTATACCAACCAAGGGGACGATTACCAGTAACTTTTTCGTGAAGTGCGATCGCCTTCTGTAAATGTTCCCGTTCTGCTTCCTCCCCAAAATATTTATAATCAATCCAGCGATAGCCGTGACTAGCAATTTCCCAATCAGTTTCTAACATCGCTGCCACTGCTTCTGGATTGCGTTCCAAGGCCATCGCTACCCCATAAACTGTAACCGGAATTCCCCTTTGTGTAAATATTCTGTGCAGCCGCCAAAAACCTGTCCGACTGCCGTATTCATAGCAGGATTCCATGTTAAGATGCCGCACTCCCATTAAGGGAATAGCACCTACAATTTCCGATAAAAATGTCTCTGAAGATTGATCGCCATGCAGGATACAAGTTTCTCCCCCCTCTTCATAATTAATCACAAACTGCACTGCAATTCTGGCTCGATTTGGCCATTGAGGATCGGGTGCGAAACGACCGTACCCAATCATATCTCGTGGATAATTTGCTGACATTGTAATAATTTATCTTATTATTTTAAGTGGTTTTGAAGTGAATTAAAACAGACTCCTACCCAGTATTAGCGTCAACTTAAGTAAGATTTATTCACGCTTTACGTAACGCCGCCCTCTGGGCCGTATCCTCACCGCCCAGAGGGTGGCGTTACAAACAGTAGAATTTTAGCCGCTAAAGCCACTACTACAAATTATTTTGTTTCAAGCACTCGCTTTATAAGCAGCCCAACCTCCCAAGTCAGAAATATCGGGCCAGTTATATTTCTGCACTAATTCTTGGGGATAGAGGAAAGCTGTCAATACTTCTCCATCAACAAGTACCACATCAGCCGGATACATATTCGGCGGTTCCGTTGATGCTAAATTGTCAAACTCTTCTAGGGTGATTTCGTACACTTCCCCAGGGATAGAAATACCCCCAATTTCTACTTCATAAATTGCGGGATGCCAACCGTCGCCAGCAGCATGAAGGCGATATTTGGGTTGAGTTTTTGCTTCTTTAATAAATTTAGCCGTTTGCAGATTTTTGTGGTCTGGTTGTCCGCGTAAAGCCGAGCCACAGATAAAGATCCGTTTGGTATTTAAGTTGTCTGAGGTCATAATTTCATTGCTCCTTATTATCAAATTATCAAAATTTTATCAGACAGATTCAGCAAAATTAGATTTTTGTTGTAGTTGCTGAATTTCTCGGATTACTCGTGCTTTACTAGCAATTAAATGTTCTCTAATTGCCGTCACTGCTACTTCTTGATTGCGTTCTACTACTGCTAGATAGATCCGGCGGTGTTCGCTCCGAATTTCCAGCACGCCTGGATTTTGCTGCATGGTGCGAATTCGCAAGAGTGCCATTTTATCAAATAGTTGATCCAGAAAAGATACTAACCAGGGATTGCCGGAACTTTCCGCTAGCAACCGATGAAAATTATAGTCCATGTGCAGGAGTTGATAATTCGTTAACGGTTGCAATTGTTGATCTTTTACATTCTCTGCTTGCTGCACTACAAAGTCAAGTTTTTCTAACTGTTCTGGTGTAGCATTTTGACAGGATTCTGCTACTGATAATTGCTCTAGGGCAATGCGACAATCGTAAAGATAGACTGCATCAGCGATGGAAAGTGCAGCAACACGCAATCCCGCACTGGTATCGGTTACTAAGTTCTCTCTTTGAAGTTGTCGCAAAGCTTCTCGAATTGGAGTTCGGCTAACTTGTAGCGTTTGGGCCAATTGAGTTTCTATTAAACGCTCTCCACTAGCTAATTCGCCGGACAGAATTGCAGTCCGAAGAGTTTTATAAGTTTGTTCGTGGAGAGATTCAGAGCGATGAATTGAACCCGACGAAAGAGTTAAAGTCATTATTCCTAATTTTTTGCTGCCTCTATTGCTGTATACAGGATACATCTTATCATATCATGGGGAGAATAAATACCGGTAACGCCGCCCTCTGGGGGGTAATTCTCGCTCGGAGGGCGGCGTTGCGTCAAGTAATCATAAAGTATCCAATCAAGGATTAGCTATGGATGGAGAAGGTCAAATAAACGAAACTGGGCAATTTGGTTGATTTGTGCGATCGCCTCTTGCATTTCCACATCCGCCGAATTTCGCAAACGACGCTCAAACGCTTCGAGGATAGTCGTTTTGCTATGGTTCCTGACAGCAACAATAAAGGGAAAACCGAATCGATCCTTGTATGCTTGGTTGAATGCTTGAAAGCGATCGTATTCTTCTGGAGTCAGCCGATCCAACTCGACACCAGCCTGTTCTCTTACAGAAGCTTCCGCCATTTTAGCTTTACTTCCGAGATCGGGATGAGCTTTAATTAACGCTAGTTGTTCCTCCCAACTCATGGCATTTACCACAGCAATCATCTGCTGATACAGATGGGTAACATCAGTAAAGGGACGTTGATACCAAGTTCGGTGCGCGATCGCAGGCGTATGTTCAAACACCGCACCTAACGCTGTAACAAACTCGTCTTGGCTCATCTGATTTAACTCAGCAATTGTATAAAACATATCCTACTAATTATTCAAAATAAAGTGTCACCCTTCCCTCACCATCCACACCAAAAAACCCAAAATTTGCTCAATCGGTAGCAGCGGGTAATCAACCAGATCGACAGTAACGACTGCTTTTTCAAGCTTAAGAAATCGCCACTGAGTCCCACTACTGATGCAGCCATAAACGGTGGGAATTGAGTTTTCTGCTGCTTCATTAAAGCGCTGCGCTGCGAGCATTTCTGCAACACACTGCCCTAATCCCTCATTCAAATCAGCTTTTTTGGCTTCAACAACCACAATTACAGGCGCTTCAATAATCAATTGCTCCGACGAGCGACCGAGCAAAAAATCCACATAACCAGTCAAGTCAAGAATTGGATCTACACTGAATTCTCGACCGGAAAATAAGCTAATTTTACGGTCAAAAATACGGCGCACTTCTTGAAGAACTGGATAAATAATCGCTTCCGATCTAGCTTTCTCAGAACCAACCGCAATTGTCCAAGTTAAGTCTTCTAGCTCGCTGACTAGCCGGGAACTGGGAGCGATTGGTTCAATAGATGGGAAAAACTGCTCTCCTTCTACAATAGTTAACTTAAAGTCTTTCTTGACTTTTGTAAGTGTAAATTGGCTGTAAGGCATTCAAAACTCCTAACATATCGTGTAGTCTCTTAACTAAGACAGGACTTACAGATTATAACGGTATAACAATGGTTTGAGATTGCTTCGGAAGCCTCGCAATGACAGAAAACAGTAGTAAGTGTATAAGTCCTGTGAGAAATAATATCAAGCTACCAATTGATGAGCAATGCGATTAGTTTTCTCCACCAAAGTTTCTAATTCAACCGTAGTTAGCCGTCCGCGATCGACGACTTTTTTACCATTAATAAAACTATAATCCACAGAATTTACCTGACAGAAAATCAACGCCGCGACTAAATCGTGATGAGCTCCGGCAAATTGAGGACGATCGATATTAATAGCAATAAAATCAGCAGACATCCCAGGCGCAAGATAGCCAATATCATCTCTACCTAAAACTTTAGCACCGCCAATCGTTGCTACTTCCAATATTTCACGAGCAGTCATAATCGAAGCATCGCAACTGCCAACGCGAGCTAGTAGAAAAGCTGTGCGTGCTTCCTGTAATAAATTACCAGCATCATTAGAAGCAGAACCATCCACGCCTAACCCCACCGGCACTTTATTATCTAGCATTTTACGGAGCGGAGCAATCCCACTAGCAAGACGCATATTACTACAAGGACAATGAGCAACACCAGTCCCTGTTTTACCAAATTTCAAAATAGATTCATCGCTTAATTGTACGCAATGAGCGTGCCAAACATCCTCACCTAACCAGCCAACTGACTCTGCATAATCGCCAGGAATCATGCCGAAATTTTCCAGGCTATAAGTAACATCAGCCTTATTTTCAGCTAAATGCGTATGTAGCCTCACTCCCTGATAAGAACGTGCCATTGCTGCCGACTCCCGCATCAAGTCTTGGGAAACAGAAAAAGGCGAACAAGGTGCAAGAGTAATCCGCAACATAGCATGACGGGAATTATCATGATATTGCTCAATTAACCGCTGAGAATCTTTGAGAATATCTGGTTCTTTTTCTACTAAAGAATCTGGTGGCAATCCGCCTAAACTCTCACCCACACTCATACTGCCTCGGCTGGCATGAAATCGGATTCCAATATCTTGAATGCCGCGAATTTCATCATCCAAAGTGCAATCATTTGGATAGATATAAAGGTGATCGCTGGCAGTAGTACAGCCAGACAAAATTAATTCTGCGGCTGCCATTTGAGCGCTGATGTAAATCGCTTCTGCTGTCAGATTTGCCCAAATGGGGTAAAGATTTATCAGCCAGTTAAATAAGTCGCAATTTTGCGATTTTGGGATGACCCGCGTTAGAGTTTGACAGAAGTGGTGATGAGTATTAACTAAACCAGGAAGTACGATATATCTTCCTTGTAAATCTAAAACTTCATCTGCTGTTTGCGAGATTTCTTGAGAGGTTCCTACTTGCTCAATTACGTTGTCTCGAACAAAGATCGCACCACTGCGGATTTCTCTTCGCGTCGCATCCATTGTGACAAGAGTATGGATATTTTTGACGAGTAAAGTTGTCATTTGAGGTTGGTAGGTTGAATGAAATAATAGGACTAAAGCTCCTGTCACACTTAAATCAGCTTGTATGGTGCGTCAGACTTTCATTATAGTATACAATAGAGGTTTAGCCTCTGACGCACCCTACTAATATTGCCTAAAGTCAGTTATCAGTTAACAGTTAACAGTTAACAGTTTGTTCAATTTCACCATGTGCTTTTAAAAAAGCTGCTACTTTCTTACGAATGATGATTCCTGGCTTATCAGTGAGCATATGTTGCTCTTTATTTAGTTCCAGAGGTATGTCATAGTCGGTGCTTTCTAGAATGCGTTTATCTTCTAAAGTTACAGCGCGATCGAAGGCAATAATATCGCTGCTTTTAGTGTCGGCTTCTGTATCATTCCGCAGACAAAATTGTACCATTTGAGAACTTGAATCATTAATCGGAGTCATCGTATTAACGATAATATGAACCAGTCCGTTAGGGTAGGCAATTTTCAATTTAACTGTAAACGGCATGAACCAAACTCCGTCTATAGTTCGGACTGTTTTTTCTTCCTCCATTTTCAGGTTGTCCTGCTGTTCTTTGGGATTAGTTACTCCCAAAGTGCTGCGATAGTGCAGTTCCCATTCTTTCTCTTGGAACTCCATAGAATCTGGAGTAAGATGATCTTCACTGCCAAAGGTTGTTGTATGGACAAAGGTAGGATGAGCCATATCTAATTCGTTTTCCATGACTCGCAAACCTGCACAATTCCAGGTTTCGTAAAATTCGTGAATTTGGCGATAGTCTGGATCGAAAGCTTCAGTAATATTGGGAATATCTATCAAGGGTTCTCCTAGACATACCCAAGCATAGCCATAGCGCTCAACACAGGGATAAGCTTTGACTTTGTAGCTTGAAGAAATAGTCCCTTCACTGATTTGTGGAACGTGGACGCACTCTCCGCAGGCGTTGAAAGTCCAGCCGTGATAGGCACAAGAAATGTTGCCGTCAATAACTTTTCCTAGAGATAGTTTGGCTGTACGATGACAGCATTTATCTTCTACTGCGGCGGGTTTTCCTTCTGCTGTTAACCAGAGAACTATTGGCTGACTTAATAATTCAAATGGTACGGGTCGATCGGATAACTCTGTCATGGGAATGACAGGATACCAAAAACGTTTGAAGGCTGGTTGTTTTGTGACTAACATAGTGACTCCTATTTATGGATAATAACAAACTTTTTTAGCTACCTCGATAGGTGCTGTAAGACCAAGGGGAGACGAGCAGAGGGACGTGATAATGTATTGTAGTATCGGCGATGCCAAACTGAATTGGCACACGATCGAGAAAGGGTGGCTGGGTGGCGATCGCACTTTCTTTAGCAAAATAATCTCCTACTGCAAATACAAGCTCGTAAACACCAATTTTTAATTCATCTTCTGCTAGCAAAGGAGCATCTGTACGCCCATCAATGTTGGTAGATATTGTTTTCAAAATGGTCTTTTCTCCCGATTGAATATTAACTGTCCACAGTTCTACAGCCATATTAGCAGCAGGACATCCTTGAGCTGTATTTAATACATGAGTTGTCAGTTTACCTGTCATAAATTATAGCCGAAGGAAGAAGGAAGAAGGAAGAAGGAAGAAGGAAGAAGGAAAAAGGGAGAAGGGAGAAGGAAGAAGGAAAATACAATTAATTAGACCTCTTGCAAAAGCTCATCAACCTCATTAGTCCGCGTAGGCGGACTTTGTTTTTGTAGCCGCGATTTCAATCGCCAGGATATTTTGCTGTCATATCAATGCAGAGGCCCTGCCATAATCACTTTAGAAATAGCACCAGTCACCTCTAAAGGGCTTTCTTGTGCTAGCTGTTGATACCATTTTTCAGTAATTTCTGGTTCTTTACCATGAATCATTTCAGCACGTTTTCGAGCTTTTACAACTACTGCATTTGCGCGTTCTTTACGTTCTGCTTCGTAGCGTTTGAGAGCATATTCAACTCCTAAATTTGTGGTGAGTAAGTATTGGGTTAAAACCAGTCCATCTTCCATTGCTTGACAGCCACCTTGTCCTAAATCTGGACAGGTTGCGTGTACAGAATCTCCTAACAACGCTACTCTACCGCGAACAAATCGATCGAGCGGGCCGATATCATTGATTTCCGGGCGACTGGTTTTCATGGGATCGATCCGTTTAATTAAAGTCTGTACGGGTTGCGCCCAACCTTGGAAGTGTTCTGCTAATTCAGCTAGATAATTCTCTGGTTTGGATGGCGTACCTTTTGGTAGGGGAACATCAAAGAAAAAGTAAAATCGATCGCCAGCTACAGGCATCATTGAAGCTCGTTTATGTTCGCCAACATAGACCACCCAAGTATTTTTAGGTGCTAAATCTTCACTCGCTTCTACTAATCCATTCCAATTGATATAACCGCCATATTGAGGATGAATTTCCTCTCCCAACACATACTTTCTTAATGTTGAGTGAATTCCATCTGCTGCAATTACTAAATCCCCCGTTGCGCGATGTCCATTTTCAAAAATTGCAGTCACACTATTTTCACTTTCCTCAACTCCAATGCACTTGGAATTTAGCTTAACTTCTCCTTGATAAGCTTCTAACAACATTTTTTGCAAATCGGCGCGGGCAACAGGATAGGGGCGCTGTCCAACTTCTTCTATTAATGGTTGCAAATCAATATCATTTAGCAGTTCACCAGTAAGACTGCGATACTGCATCCGATTCATAATTCCGCCAATTGCGGCCATTTTTTCACCCAAACCTAGCCGATTAAGAACTTTCACGCCGTTTGACCACAGGGAAATTCCGGCCCCGGCGGGGCGCAATTCCTTGACTCTATCGTAAATTTCGACCTCGTAGCCAGCTTGCCGCAAAGCAATACCTGCGGTTAAACCGCCGATGCCGGCACCGATGATGATAATTTTCAGGCTGTGCATATTCTTCCTCGCTAGATGGAAAAAAGTTGACAAACTTTAGAAAAAGTGTCGTATAATACAGATATAAATCTAATCGTTCATCTCTGTGTGGACTCAGGTTGTTGACCGAGGGGCAATAGAGACGGAAGTAGGGAATGTAGCCCGAAGGAACGCGCCTCGACCAAATATAGCAATTGAGAGGCAAGTCCTATGCAATTTATACATCGCAACATCACAAATAAAAGTCAGTGGCAAACTTACAAAGAATTAGAGTTAATTCCTGACTCAGTACCCTATTCTGAAGCTAGCAAAGTCACCTTTGCCTTCGGACTCGATCGAGTTTGGCGGCTACTAATTATTGCTCTCACTCAAGAACTGGTAGAGGAGCAACAAGTTGAGTATTTAGAACGGTGTTTGGCAGTGAATAATTTTGATGTGGATAGTCATAAAGGTTCTAAGACTTTGCAGAAACTTTGGACGCTGATGAATTAATTTCTTTAATTATCTTTTGGGAGCAGATTCATAACAGTATCAGCGATTACTATTGTTAGTAGATCTGCTCTAAATAACGCGCTAGTCTGGTTCTACAGGTCTATGTAAATCGGAGAGCATCAGAGCTTCCTCCTTGGATAACTCTTTTGTTTTGGGCATAATCAAGTTTAAAACCAGCGCAAAGATTGAGCCAGTGGCAATTCCTGATTCAAAAATACTCCTAAGCTGAGGAGGAAACTCATGTATTGCTTCTGGAAGAAATGTTACTCCTAAACCTGTTGATAAAGCAACTGCCAGAATCACAAAAGAGCGATTATCCATTTCTACACCGCGCAAGATATTAAATCCAGCTACGGCAACTGTTCCAAACATTAGCATGACTGCTCCGCCAAATACGGGCATGGGAATGGTAATTAAAAGTCCGCCAATAATGGGAAACAAGCCGAGAAAGGTTAAGATAGCGGCGACATAATAGCCGACATAACGACTACCTACTCCTGTTAATTGAATAATGCCATTATTTTGAGCTAGGGTAACAACTGGGAAGGTGCTACAGCAAGCTGCAAGTAAAGAGTTAACTCCATCTCCCAAAATTCCGCCTTTCAATCTTCTGAAGAATTGACCTCCTTTAATTGGTTCGCCTGAAATCATCGCCGTTGCAGTGATGTCGCCTACGACTTCAAGGGTTAAGGCTATATAAAGGATTGCAAACGGGATAAATGTGGCGAAATCAAATGCTAAACCAAAGCGAAATGGAACGGGAATATTAATCAGAGGTAAGCCTCCTAAACGGCTGAAGTCAACAATTCCTAAAGCTAAGGAGATGACGAAGCCGATTGTTAAGCTGATCACAACTGAACCCATTTTTAGATATTTGTTTGTACTGGCGCTACAATATGAAACTATCGCAAATACTAAGCCAGAGAGCGCCCAATTTTGCAAGCTGCCAAATGTACCGTTTTGCTTGGCTGCGGCTCCTCCCGCCATGTAGAACATTCCGACTTTAATTAGGGTCAAACCGATTAAAGTAACTGTAGTTCCTGTGACTAAGGGGGTGAAAATCTTTTGCGTCAGGTGCAAGAAGCGACTGAGAATTATAGGGATGAATGAGCCGAAAAAGCATAGTCCTAAGACCAGTGCTATTGTCTGTTCAGGAGTTTTTCCACTCTCTTGAGAGGTGGTAATTACGGCAACAATGGCGCTGACAAATGCAAAGCTTGTGCCTTGAATGTTGAGCAAACCAGAGCCGACTGGCCCAAATGTTCGGGCTTGAATAAATGTGGCAATTCCCGATACAAATAGGGACATTCCCAGAATGTAGCTGGTAGTATTAACATCAAAATTTAAAGCACCACAGATAATTAAACCGGGTGTGGCGATGGGAATAAAAATCGCGCCGACGTGCTGCAATGCGACAAAAAGAGCGTCTAAAAATGGAGGTTTATCGTTTAAGCCATAAATCAGGTTGTGCCGCTTTTCTACAACATTTTCATCCATTTGGTGAACTTCTATGTGTGACATAAAATCCTGGTTGATAGTAACTAGAAAATGTACATTAATGCAAAATCTGTGCTAGAAATTGCTTAGTTCGTTCGTGCTTGGGATTGTTAAAAAAGTCTTGAGGGGTGGCTTCTTCGACAATCAAACCTTCTGCCATAAACACGATGCGATCGGCAACTTCACGAGCAAAACCTACTTCGTGGGTTACGCAAACCATTGTGATGCCGGTGCTAGCGAGCGATCGCATCACATCCAGTACCTCCCGCACCATCTCCGGGTCAAGTGCAGACGTTGGTTCATCGAATAACATAATCTTCGGTTGCATAGCTAAAGCACGCGCGATCGCCACCCGTTGCTGCTGTCCCCCAGAAAGTTGACCGGGGAATTTATTCGCTTGACTCAAAATCCCCACTCGCTCTAATAATTCTGAGGCAATTTCTCTCGCTTTCGCTTTGCTCCAACCGCGAACCTCAACGGGTGCAAGTTGCACATTTTCCAACACTGTTAAGTGAGGAAATAAATTGAATTGTTGAAAAACCATTCCCACTTCGCGGCGAATTGCTTCAATATTTTTCAAGTTGTGAGTTAGCTTAATGCCATCAATTTCAATGCTACCTTTTTGATAGTCTTCTAAAGCATTAAACGTGCGGATAAAGGTAGATTTCCCCGAACCTGACGGCCCCATGATTACGACTACTTCCCCTTGATTTACTGTCATGCTAACGCCGCGTAAAACGTGAAAATTGTTGCTGTACCACTTCTCGACATCCTTAGCAGTAATCATCGCTTCTGCTTTGTTCAATGTCGGCTCGATGGAAGTTGATAGGGGTTGAGATTGTGTCATTTTTTTTCTTCCTAATTTAGCAGTAATTCTTGTTGATTTGTTCTCAGTCTGTGCCTACAAATTCTCCCTAGCTTAGTTCTTAAAAAGTAGGTAGTTGCAGTGGCTCACCAAACCATTTCTTAGATAATTCGCTCAAATCGCCTGAGAGTCGCTTATTGGTGACAAATACGTTCACCCATTGCAGCAAATCTAAATCGCCCCGACGCACGCCGATGTAGCAAGGTGAATTTTTCATCACGAACTTGTTTTCAATCTTTTTATCGGGATTATCTTTGCTGATTTTGTTAGCGATCGTATTACCTGTTGCCATCAGTTCAATTTGTCCGGCTAAGAGCGCTGAAGCGGTGGTGCTATTGTCTTCAAAGCGCTTAATTTGTATATCTTTGGGAGCGCGTTTAGCCAATTCAATGTCTTCTAAAGATCCTTGCGTAACTCCTACAGTCTTGCCTGATAAATCGGTGTAAGATGAGGCGTTAACACCGGGAAAACCATAAATGCCAGAATAGAAAGGAGCGTAAGCAATAGAAAAGTAAATCGATTTAGCTCGCTCAGGAGTTGCACCTAAACTAGAAATTACCAAATCTACGCGATCGCTTTGCAAGTACGGAATCCGGTTGGTACTGGTGACGGGAACTAATTCTAATTTCACTTCTAAGGATTCTGCAAGCATCTTTGCAACGTCAATATCGTAGCCTTGAGGCTGCATATCTGTACCTACAGATCCAAAAGGTGGAGAATCTTGAGGAACTGCTATTCTCACTTTACCAGCACTGATAATTTTATCGAGTGTGGAAGTTCCTGGTGCCGTACTTTGACTGGGTGCTGCGGCTACTGCTTGACTGCTTGTAACATCGCCAGCAACAGGTTTAGATGTGATAGAACTGCCGCCTGAACAAGAGGCGATACTGAAGATTACCACCAAACTAACTACTACCATTGTTAGTGGTTTTGTTAATAATCTTGGTAACGATAATCTGGTATTTAGGCGGTTGAAGATTCTGTTGAACATGGTTGTTATTTCCTAATTTGTTGTCTAGAAACTTTGAGAATATGCTGTGTGGTAAGTAGTCGGACATAAATAAACGCTTATATAACTTGTAGGGTGGGCGCTCGCCGAAACCATATTAGCGAATCGTGACAAGATTTTTGCGGCGAGCGCCCACCTTACGTTTATTTCTGTCTACCTACTTATTCTCTTAATATTTGTAAGCAAACTTCTGTTCTAAGTGTTTGCTCCAAAGGGAGAGTGGGAAACACAAACAGAAATAAATTACAGCGGCTATTGTAAACACCAAGAAAGGTTTAAAAGTGACATTACTAATAGCCGTAGCCGAGCGAGTTAATTCTACGAAGCCGATAACAGATGCTAAAGATGTCCCTTTAATTACCTGCACGGCAAAGCCTACAGTGGGGGGAATTGACATTTTAATTGCTTGCGGCAAAATGATGCGTTGAAGCTGCTTAAAGTAATTCAATCCCAAGGCTGTAGAGGCTTCCCATTGTCCTTTGGGAATGGCTGCAACTGAACCTCGCCATATCTCCGCTAGAAAAGCACTGGTGTAGGTTGTTAATGCGATCGCGGCGGCTATCCAAGGAGATAAATTGAGGTTAAAAATCACAGACAATCCGAAGAATGTCAGGAACAGTTGCATCAGCAGCGGCGTTCCTTGAAAAAACTCGACATAAATTAGACTGAGATACTTGATGATTTTGTTAGGTGAAATTCGCATTAGCATGACTAGAAATCCTACAATTCCACCACCGATAAAAGCAATTGCTGAAAGCGCAATTGTCCACCTCGTTGCTAGCAGCAGATTGGTGAAGATATTCGACAGAGTAAACTCTTGCATAATCGAAAATCAGTAAAAAATAGTAACCAGTTAGCGAGTGTATTGCATGAAGGCAAAAAACTTTTTCTGGATCAGAAACGCAATAGCTTTAATTGCCCAGATTATCCCCACATAGATTAGGGTAATCGTTAAGTAGATTTCAAAGCTCCGAAAAGTACGGGATTGTAAATAATTACCGACAAAGGTCAATTCTTCCGCTGAAATTTGAGAGACAACACTGGTAAACAAAATTGCAATTACAATTTGGCTAACCAACGATGGATAAACATTACCTAAAGCTGGGATGAGGATAATGTGTCTGAAAATCTGTAGTTTTTTGAATCCTAGCGCTAATCCCGCTTCAATTTGTCCCTTACGGATGCTTTCAATTCCAGCACGAATTATCTCAGTAGAATAGGCTCCAAAATTAATCGCTAGTGCTAGTACCGCTGCTTGCCAAGAGGTTAATTTAATTCCTAAACTCGGCAAGCCAAAGAAGAAAAAGAACAGTTGAATTAGAAAAGGCGTATTGCGTAGAAATTCCACATAAGCTACAGCAATCCCATTAAATACAGCATTTCCAGAAGTTCTTCCCATTGCGCCAATTGTTCCTAGCACTAACCCGCCAGTAATTGACACAATAGCGAGTTGAAATGTTAGGAAAACACCTTGGATTAAAAAGCCTGCATTATTCCAAACTACTGAAAATTCAGGTCTATAGCTCATGGTTTTCTAAGTAATAGAGTTTGAACTGACACTAAATCCGGCTTAAATACCCCTTTATCTTTGAGTCCGCGCAGGCGGACTTCGTTTGTGTAGATGCGGTTTCAACCGCCCAATTTGTTTCGCCCAATTTGTTTCGCCCAATTTGATTCGCCCAATTTGGTTCGCCAATTTGGTTATGATTTCCTACTCTGACTGACGACGAGAAAAGAACTGAATGCCAGCAAAAGCTAATGCAATTAATCCAAAGGAAAAGAGCGTTGTCATCGTTCCTAAAGCATAAATTGCAGGAGTTGTCACGTTCGTTGTCATCCCAAAAATTTCTAGCGGTAGGGTATTCTTTTCCCCGGAAATTAACGAAGTCCGCGTAAATTCATCGTAGGAGAGCGTAAACCCAAACAAACCTACTCCAATCAAACTAGATGCAATTAACGGTAGCAAAACCTCCGAAAATGTCTGGATTTCAGTCGCTCCCATATCCCGTGCTGCTTCTTCATAGCTAGGATTAAAGCGATTGAATACTCCCACCATAATTAAGAAAGCAAAGGGTAATGTCCAGGTCAGATGTCCCGCCAGCGCTGATGAATACCAAGTGGTATCTAAACCAACGATATTAAAGACAATACCAATGCCTAAAGAGATGAGAATACTGGGCACAATCAGACTAGAAATTGTTAAGTAAAAAATCCAATTTGAACCCATGAATTTTTGCCGAAATGCCATGCCAGCTAATAGACTAAAGATGACAGTAATTACCATCACCAGCAAACCTAAAGTAAAAGAACGACCAAAGGCACTGACAAAATCTCCTACACGCTGAGTGCCAAATACTGCTGACATCCAGTGAAAGCTGAAACCTCGCATGGGAAAGGTTAATTGTCCCTCTGGCCCTTGCAGGGAAAGTAGAAAGATAGCGGAAAATGGGCCGTATAAAAACAGAACAAATAATCCAAAAAAGCCAGCTAATAGGTAATAAGAAAGAGGGCGTTTTGTTTTTTGCATTGTTCAACTCCATTTAGACAATTACAAAGGTTTATTCTTAGAGTTCTTTGCGAATATCAACCGCTCGCAAAATTCCAAACACAATCAGTAATGTTACAGCTAATAAAACGATCGCATTCGCAGCAGCCATCGGATATTGCAAACTACCAATTAGGGTTTTAATCAAATATCCAACGGAAGAAGTTTGTCCGCCACTCATTAGCCTGACAGTTGCAAATTCTCCCATCACTAATGTGACGACAAAAATTGAACCAATGGCAATTCCCGGCGATGATAAAGGAAAGATTATTTCCTTCTGAATTTGCCAAGCTGAGGCTCCTGCATCTTCTGCGGCCGCAATTAAAGAACGGTCAATTCGCATCATGCTATTAAAGGTTGGAGCTACCATATACAGGGTATAAAGATGCACCATTGCTAGGAGTACGGCAAAGTCGGAAAACAAAAACATTTCTAGGGGTTGATCTGTTAAATGCAGACCCATTAGTAACCCATTGAGGATACCTTCTCTTCCCAAGAAGGGAATCCAAGAAATCATCCGAATAATGTTAGATGTCAGGAAGGGAACTGTACAAACTAGAAACAAAATTGTTTGCCATTTCAAGCTTTTGATATGAAAGGCAAGAAAGTAAGCGACTGGATATGCGATCGCCAGAGTTAACAACCAGACAATAGCTGCAAATTTGATGGTATTGACATAAGTTGACAGAAATACCTTTGAGGTAAAAATTGTCAGATAGTTGTTGAGAGTAAAAGTGGGAACCATTGTATAGCCATTAAACGTCCAAAAGCTGACGATAAAAATGGCAAGAATTGGTAATACTAAAAACAACAGAAAGACTAAAGTTTGAGGAGCAACTAGAAAATAAGGCTTGAACTTTTTCCAGTCAGTTACCTTGGTTTTAGGAGAATTGGTAGAGGTGGTTAATGGTTGGGTGATTGTCATGATTCAATCCGCAAAAGTAACAAAATACAGCAAATATTTCGCTCATTGAAAGAAACCGGTTTTCTAGAGATTTTTGGGTTTAGTGCTGAGAAATTTAGGAAGAAACCCCGTTTCTGGGTCTCATACTAAAACTTTAAGCAACTACAAATTCAATCCACTTTTGCAGGAGATATATCTGTTCCTTCATTACAGAATTCCAGCACACAACATTGCCCATTCTTTCTTTGAAAGAACCTCCATCTCTTACTGCTCCTTGAGACTCAATCTTTTTCCCAAAAGGGTCAATAATATCAGTAGCAGCAGGCTTTCCTTCATACCAAAAATCCCACTCTTCCGGCTTCATGTATTTCTTGGCATTTTCGGGAATTGCACTGTAATAACCCTGTCTTCCTAAAAAAGCACCTAGCCAACCTTCTAACATCCAATCGAGGTAAGCATAAGCAGCATCTAATTCTAATCCTGAAAGGTTTTTAGAGAGTCCAATTCCGCCTCCCCAGCCGCGATATCCTTCCTTTAAAGGGCCATAAACGCAGGGAACGCCTCTGGCTTTTACGGCTGTCACCGCAGGCGACCACATTGATTGCAGAACGACTTCTCCAGCCGACATTAAATTGACAGATTCATCAAAGCTTTTCCAGAAGGCTCGAAATTGTCTTTCTTTCTTTTGCTCGATCAAGATTTGCGTGACTTTATCGAGTTCTTCCCGCGTCATATTTCCTTTGTCGCCAAAGGTCATTAATCCCATTGCTTCAACGGCCATCGCTGCATCCATAATCCCAATGGAAGGGATATCTAGCAGTGCGGTTTTACCTTTATATTTGGTGTTGAATAAATCTGCCCAAGATTCAATTTTACCACCAATTAAATCTGGTCGGTAGCCCAGAGTATCGGCATTATATTGAAAAGGAATTAATGTTGCCCAATCAGTTGGCCCGTCAGCAAATTCTGTTGAATTTTGCCCCTTGACAAACATTACTTTCCGGGGTGCGCTACCTTGGGAGCTATTCACAGGAGCGCCTGGGTATAATTCTCCTGTGGTAAAGATGGGAACGAGTTTGTTAAATTCCTTGACTCGCTTAACATCAATTGGCTGCAAGCTTCCCGAAGGAAATACTAATGGTAAACCGAAGTATTCGCCGTCAAACATATCATATTGTTTGGGCTGAGTGATGGCGATTTGTACTGTTTCTTCGGTACTGAGGGCGCGGAGTTGAATTTTAAAACCTAAGTCTTTTTCGGCTTGCTCTTTGATGTCATTAATTTGAGCAGCTCCAGTGCCAATAAATCGCAGAGTAACATCTTTAAATTTATTGGTGAGCAGTGTCGGCCCTCTATTGGGAGTAGTTGAAAGGTTGGCAGTTTCAGAGACTTTATTTGCACCGCAATTGGTTGTGCTCAGAAATGTTCCTGCTGCCAGACCGACTTGAATAAATTTTCGTCGCGAAAGTCTAGCCATTGTTCTATTTTAGGTTTGAGATTTGGCGGGAAATTTGATGATTTAATGAGGCAGAAAAACGCAATCTTCTGCTGACCATCGCAGAGTAATCATTTGCCCTTCTTGTAAGGAATTATTCGCCCATTCATCGGTGGCAATTTTGTACAGGATTTCTTGACCTGTTTTTTCTGTCATTAAGGAAATGCGCGTTACATAACCTGTGAGTTCAACGGCAGTAATCCGAGCATTAATGTGATTAGCGTAGGGAGAAGGCTGAGGTGGAGGTGTTGTTGAGAAGGGTTCTAATTTTAGCAAGTCTGCTCGTACTGAACAGGCGGCTTCGCTTCCCAATGGTGGTGCTCCCTGACCGATGGAAAATATGGAACCTAATCCTTCGATATTGAGTTCCACCAATTCTTTGCCATCACTTTCTGGAACGCAGTGCAATACTTTACCTGTAAATAGGTTATTATCGCCCATAAATTTGGCAACAAATTGGGAAGCGGGAGTACGGAACATATCCGCAGGACTGGCTACCTGTTCGATGTGACCTTGATTCATTACTACGATTTCATCGGAGAGGGAAAATGCTTCGTCAACGCCGTGCGTTACTTGGATAAATGTCATGCCAAACTGTTTTTGAATCCGGCGTAGTTCGCTTCGCATTCGCAGGCGCAGGGTTTCATCTAAGGCGCTTAAAGGTTCATCCAGAAGGAGAACTTTGGGACGAGTTGCTAAGGCTCTAGCTAGTGCGACTCGCTGTTGTTGTCCGCCGCTTAATTGAGCTGGTTTGCGTTCTCCAAGGTGGCTTAATCCGATTAATTCGAGCATTTCTCCGACGCGATCGCGCCTTTCTGCTTGCGGTACATTCCGCATTTTTAAGCCAAATTCTACGTTTTCCCAGACGGTTTTGTGGGGAAAGAGGGCGTAATTTTGGAACATCATGGCAGTATCGCGTTTGGCGGGTGGCAAGTGGTTGACGCGCCGATCGCCTATTAAAACGTCGCCACCAGTGGTTTCTTCGTGTCCTGCTATCATCCGCAGGGTGGTGGTTTTGCCGCAACCGCTAGGGCCTAATAGACAGCAGTAGTAACCTGCGGGAATCTCTAAATTGAGGTTCTCGATCGCCACAAATGAGCCATATTCTTTTCTGAGCGATCGCAAGCTTACTCCCTGAGCACTGGAGGCTAATTCTTGCGCGATCGCGCTATTCCCATTGTTGATTTCGCTTGTTCTGACCTTGGCTTGTTCGGTTCCGATATTCATGACACCCTCTCCTTCAAAAAGTAGGTTGTATTTGATGTCTGGCACCATTCTCATCGGGTGGGAGCGGGTTTATTTACCTATCTGTACTTTATTAAACCTATTGGTAAACCGGCCCCTACAGATTGTTGACAATGGTGGAAGAACTAACTTATATGCTGCATAACACTAGGCGATGAATTACTAGAAAAAAGTTATCAAAGATACCAATAGCCTATTTCTTCGTAAATTTTTAAAATTCATCGTTTATCTAAGATTTGGGAGCAAAATTTGAGAGCATCCCCGTATAAGATTTGGCGAGCGGATAGGCTAAATCACCTACTTTGCTCGTACCCAAACCTAAAGCAATGAGAACTTCTACAAACTTGACGGCAGCACTGACACCATCGATGACAGGTGCATCGATGTCTTGACTAATCTGGCGAACTAAATCAGTCATACCAGCACAACCCAAAATAATTGCCCCCGAACCATCTTCAATGAGAGCTTTCCGACACTCTTCTGTAATTATTTTTTGAGCTTGAGAGCCTTCTTTTTCTAGTTCAAGGACTGATAATTCAGTACCACGAATTCCTTGGCAAAAGCGAGTCATGCCGTAGTTTTCTACTAATTGTTTAGCAATGATCCGCGTGCGGTTCAAAGTTGTCACAATTGAAAATCCTGTGGCGATGAAACTAGCAGCGTGCATCGCTGCTTCTGCTATGCCTAAAACGGGGCCCCGTGCCAATTCGCGAGCCGCCAACAAACCTGGATCGCCGAAGCAAGCAATGACATAACCATCAATACCCTCTGCTTCTCCCTTACGGATTTCATCTAAAATCCCGATCGCGCTGAGGGCTTCATCATAATGCCCTTCGATGGAAGCAGGCCCCATGACAGGATTGCAAGCAATAATTTCTGTGCTGGAATTGGCTGCTGCTTGAGCTGCAATCCCGATTTTTCGGGTCATGCTAGCCGTCGTATTGGGATTTATGACTTTGATTTTCATGTCAATGGCGCGATCGCTTCTCCTAGATTTGCGGTGGATGTATACTGCATACAATGTAAATTACAGCTCTGCTTAAAGGTTGTTTGTATCTAAAGTTACAAACAATCAATTTTCTGAATTTTTTTTGTTATAACCTATTAGGACTTACACACAATCGCAGTACGGCCGCCCTCTGGGCGGTTATGATACCACTCAGAGGGCGGCGTTACGTAAACCTTGCATAAGTCTTCTTCCTTCTAATCCACTACTTTATTACTAATGCCATTACCCACACAAATATTCACTGAATACACACAATTATTGAGTGAAACTATTGATATTATCGATAGTGTATTCAATCAGCTTGTCCATGAATTATCTCTCGTTATCTTTTTTAAAATTGGTGGCGAAAATGGTTTTCCTCTGATTGTCTTGTGGCTGATTTGTGCAGCCACATTTTTTACAATCCGCCTGGGTTTCCCCAATATTCGACTATTTAAACACGCAATTGACGTAGTAATGGGTAAATATGACGATCCTAACGAGGAAGGTGAAGTATCTCACTTTCAGGCCCTAGCAACTGCTATATCGGGAACAGTAGGATTAGGAAATATTGCAGGAGTAGCGATTGCAATTCAACTTGGCGGCCCTGGTGCATCCTTCTGGATGACATTAGCAGGATTTCTCGGCATGACTTCCAAATTTGTAGAATGCGGACTAGCCAATAAATATCGCGTCATAGAAGCAGATGGAACAGTTGAAGGCGGGCCGATGTACTATATCAAAAAAGGTTTTGCTGACAGAGGAATGGCTTCACTAGGACAAATTTTGTCTTATGCCTTTACCATCTTACTAATTCCTGCGAGTTTTTCAACTACTCTCTTTCAATCAAATCAAACCTATGCTGCTGTTGCACACATTATACCAGAGTTTCCTAACTGGTTGTTTGGCATTATCCTTGCCACTGTCATCGGCTTTGTACTCATTGGTGGCATTACTAGGATTGCCACCATTACAGATAAACTCACTCCAGCTATGGCAATTATTTATACCATTGCTTGCGTGACAATTCTGATTAATAACTTCAGCCTGATTCCAGGTGCGATCGCCACAATCATCGGTTCAGCTTTTGACCCGCAGGCAGTCACCGGTGGCATTTTCGGTTCAATAGTCATCGGTATTCGGCGAAGTTGCTTTTCTAATGAGGCTGGACTAGGAACCGCTGCGATCGCTCATGCACCAGCTAAAACCAATGAACCCTTACGGGAAGGAATTGTTAGTTTACTTGAACCTTTCATAGACACCATAGTTGTTTGCAACCTGACAGCAATTACCATTGTCTCTACAGGTGTTTATGCTACAGTGCCAGAAGGTACATCAGGTATCGCCATCACTGCCGAAGCCTTCAGAACCATTGCTGATTGGTTCCCGACACTCTTAACTATTTGTGTGATACTTTTCGCGATTTCAACTGTAATTTCTTGGAGTTACTACGGCCAACAAGCCTGGATTTATATCTTTGGCAGACCAACTCTGATTATCTATCGCAGTATCTACGTTTTCTTTACATTTCTGAGTGCTATTGTCAGTGTGGGAGCTGTCGTTGAATTTGCTGATATGATGGTGCTAAGTATGGCAGTCCCTAACTTAATAGCTTGTTATCTCCTATCCAATGAAGTAGCTGCCGATCTGAAGGACTATCTACAGCGGCTTAACTCTGGACAAATGCTAGCTTACGATCCTCAAAAATTTGTTTAATATTGTCAACCATGAAAAACACACAAACAAAATTATCTACAGATACTTGGGTGGCAGCAACTTGGGATGAATTTATCGAGGCTGCTGATAATCCAGCTTTTGAACGCGCTAAGGGTTATTATTATAATGGCAAAATGTTGATTGAAGCGCTGGGAACTGGATACGACCATTCTTGCGACAAAGCGATTACGATCTTGGCTGTCAATTTTTACTGCATTTTTAACCGCATTCCTGTCAATGGGTTGACTGGTTGCAGCTTTCGCAAAGCAGGGTTGTGGGAGTGTCAGCCAGATATCGCTTATTATATTGGCGATCGCGCCCAATCTATTCCCAGAGGCACTAAAATTGTAGAGTTAAATCAATATCCACCGCCGGATTTAGCTATAGAAGTTTCTGACAGTACGCTATCTGACGATTTAGGTAATAAACGCCTGCTTTATGAAGAAGTACCAGTTAGAGAATATTGGGTTGTGGATGTACAAGGAGCCTTAGTGAGAGCCTTTGCAGTCGGCGATGGTGGGAGTCGTCGCATCACTGAATCTCTAGTTTTTCCGGGATTAGCAATTAGTTTATTAGAATCAGCTTTGAACCGCAGCCGCGAGGCAGATCAAACTCAAGTCGGCGCTTGGTTAATGCAGCAATTTCAAGCAATATAGATGGCAATATAAAATTAATGGATGAGCTAATTAGAAAATTAATTACTATCGGCTTACCTGCTTGGCTTCTCTTCACAGTAGCAAGCACTACGGGTAAAACAGGTGAGGCTGCGATCGCGAACTCTTTACAAAAGCTCGGCAGTCCTTTTGGTTTGCTGATGGGTTTAGGTATATTGGTTATTTTCGGGTTAGCTGCTAGTTATTTTAGCCGCTATCTTGTAGATGGCTTGCTAATTAGATTTTATCAAAAGCGGCAGCAGTCGGAACCACTAGAAAAATTGCTAATAGAAATCGAGAAATTGCCACTATCCGATGACCTCAAAATTAAACTAAAATGGACGGTTACTCACGATCGCATCTACTCTCAACCGCAGTTCAAGCACATAATTTCAAGGAGTTTCATTATTGCCGCAATTCTCTCGGCACTATTTTCTGTCTCTAGCTACTTAGGGGAAAACAATAGATTTTTTGAATTGACTTCTCATTTGAGACTACAATATCTAATTGTGGGTTTCAGTTGCTGCATTTTTTTTGGACTTACGCGCACAAAAAAGTTATGGTTAGTTGTTAGTATTTTCTGTATACTCGTTAATCTGGCTGAAATCGTGCCTTGGTATTTTCCTGAGCCAGCAATTGCAGCAGAAATTTCAGGACAAAAGTTACGGATTTTCCAAAGCAATGTTTTGACAGGAAATCGCCATTATGCAGATGTTATATCTTTAGTTAGGGAAGAAAAACCTGATATTGCAGTTTTTGTAGAAGTCACCAGGTCTACTTGGGCAAAAGAGTTAGTAGTTTTAAAGGATTTACTTCCCTATTCTTTCGGAAATCAAGAGTCCGAGAAATTTGGCATGGTAATATACAGTAAGTTTCCGCTGGAAAATAGAGAACTTAAAATTTTTTCATTGGGAAGAAAAGTGGTATCTACAGATATAAGAGTTCAAGATAAAATTATTTCTATTCTCGCTGTTCATCCATCTGTTCCCACTAGACAAAAGAGTTTTATTGATAGAAATAAGCAGTTGGCAGCTATTGGTGAATATGCCGCACAAATCAAAAATCCTGTGATAGTTGTTGGAGATTTTAATGTCACGATGTGGTCGCCATTTTACAAAAGCATGGTAAAGACAGGGGGATTGCGAAATGCACGATCTGGCTTTGGTATTTTACCAACTTGGCCGACTAATAAACCGCTGTTATACATTCCCATAGATCACTGTTTAATCACCAAAGATATCCAAGTTTTGAATATTAGGACTGGTCGCAAAATTGGTTCCGATCACCTACCTTTAATTACAGATTTAGCAATCAATAACTACTGACAATAACTACCGATCGTTTAAATAGCCATCGGGCATAATCGTAGTGCGATCGCACTCCGCATTAGAAACATCTACCTTTCGCGCTTTAAACAAATTACATCCCTTTAACTGGGTTCCCGTTAACTTGGCATTTTCTAAATTAACTCTGCTCAAATCAGCATAAGTTAAATCTGCACCGCTGAGATCTGCATTGTACAAATCTGCGCCTTGTAAAGTTGCACGAGAGAGATTTGCACCCTGCAAATTAGCACGACGTAAATTAGCTCTTGACAAATTGCTCCCTTCTAGATCTGCTCCCGATAAATTGGCTTGATAAAGTTGAACGTCTCCCAATTGGGCTGCGGTTAACTGAGTTTTATACAAGTTGGCTTGACTCAAGTTTGCATAAGGTAAATAAGCACGACTCAAATCGCTACCTTCAAAGTTAATTTCTTGTAAATTGGCTTCAAATAGGTAAGCTTCACTCAAATTAACGGCGTTAAAGTCTCGCTTACCCGCAGAATACTGAGCCAGCAATTCCTCAGCGCTTAGCTTTTGCATTTGTACCTCTTTTCCGGCGACAGCGATCGCTGCCAATCCATCAGAATAATTAATGGCTGATATTATGCGTATTTATACTTACGCATTTATTTTTATGTTAAGCTTGTGTAATAAAGAACACATTTTTTCTAATATTTTTTTTAGATTTGTAAATTCCTGTTACGCTCAGCCACCGGGACAAAATCAGTAATTTTGTCCCAAAACCGATTTATTTGTAAAATGAGAGATATTTACGTAGCTTATACAGAACTTACGCATCCAACCAAAGAAACCGGGTTTTTTGACCAAAATACTTAGTTGTGACTCACATATTGTCTAAAAAACCCGGTTTCTGGGACTCCCTGCGTAAGTCCTATTATGTATACTGCCGATCGCACCTCTTTTTTGAAACGGTAAGGCAGAAGGTAGAAGGCAGAAGGCAGCTATACTGAAAAAATTTCTTATTTAGAAGGGCAAAAAGCAATTATCCTGAAAAATTTTCTTATCTATCTACAAGGGCAGAAGGAAAATGCAATCTTCAGCAATCGTTTCAGCAGTATTAATTTTATGAAAGAAAGTGTACAGTGAAAGATATTTAGTTGGCTTATATACACTGCCAATCGCGTTCCCTGTAGCTGACTTCACGACATTTTCCGAGTAGGCAATGCCAAGATCGATAACACTTTCATTTAACACTGTTCCTCAACTGACCTATGCCAGAACTTCCTTTGTCTATTGCTCAACACTACCACGAGCGAACGAAATACGACCCCCAAACCATAGCGGCCAAAAATAAACAACTAGATTGGGAACAACAGCCAGTTCCCTTTAAGGAATATAAAATTGGGGCAACTTTTGACTTAAAGCCATATCTGAGAGATCAATCAGAAGGGTTAGCGGCCGATCCTGATGTGAAATGGTGGCAACGATTGTCTCGGTTGCTGCTTTGTAGTTACGGTTTGACGGCGAAAGTACCGACAATGGGGGGAGCTCCGCTTTATTTGAGATCGGCCCCTTCTGCGGGTGGGCTATACCCTGCGGAGGTTTATATAATTTCTCGCGGTACGGGATTGTTACCTGCGGGACTTTACAACTATCAAGTTAGGACTCATTCGTTAGTTCATTTTTGGAATAGCGAAGTTTGGCCCGCTTTGCAAGGGGCTTGTTTTTGGCATCCGGCTTTAGAGGAGACTAAACTCGCGATCGCAATTACAGCAGTTTTTTTTCGTTCAGCTTGGCGTTACGAAGATCGCGCCTACAGGCGAATTTACTTGGATAGCGGCCACCTACTGGGCAATATCGAGTTAGCCTGTGCTCTGAATGACTATCGGCCGCACCTAATCGGTGGATTTGCCGATGCTGCGGTGAATGAATTGCTATACCTTGACTCGGAACAAGAAGGAACAATCGCGATCGCAGCCTTAGCGGATTTACTAGAAATAGAACAAAACTTGCCTAGATTCCGAACCGCCTTGTCCGGGCCCACACAGACAGACTATCCGAAAATTCCAGAGGGTCAACTGCTAGTATCGCTGCACAAAGCTACTCTGATTAACTCCGATTCCTTGGGAACCGATCGTTGGAAAGCTGATGAAAGTGAAGAGCAACTAGAAGATAAATATAACTTCCCTTTCTGCACAAAAGTTTCTGCCGTCACTCCATCCATACCTTGGGGTGCAAACCTCGAATCCTTAGAAAGTACAATTTTTAAGCGGCGTTCTACCCGCGCTTACACAGGTGCTACCTTGAGCTTGGGCGAACTTCTAGCTTTACTGGATTTTACTTATCAATCCCATCACTATATTGACCAAGGTTTAGACGGTTCGCCTGATTATTTTGACCTGAGTTTAATTGAAACATTTATCGCCGTTTCTGGCGTAACAGGTTTAGAAGAGGGCTGTTACTATTACGCTCCCAAAGCTCAAGAATTGCGACAAATTCGGTTTAAAAATTTTCGGCGTGAGTTACACTTTTTGTGTTTGGGGCAAGAACTGGGGAGGGATGCAGGAGTAGTGCTGTTTCATACCGCCGACTTGAAGAAAGCAGTAGCAAAATATGGCGATCGCGTGTACCGCTATCTACATTTGGACGCTGGCCATTTAGGGCAAAGATTGAATCTAGCAGCCATCCACCTACGTTTAGGAGTCAGCGGTATCGGTGGCTTTTTCGACGACCACGTTAACGAAGTTCTCGGCATTCCTGCTGATGAAGCCGTCCTTTACATCACCACTCTCGGCCGGCCAAGATAGGGAGAGGGGGAGA
>NZ_JAQMUA010000173.1:0-18977 GCF_028330895.1 Kamptonema animale CS-326
GGTAATGGGAGATGAGGAGATGGGGAGGATGGGTAATTAGCAATTAGCAATTAGCCATTAGCCATTAGCCATTAGCCATTAGCCATTAGCCATTAGCCATTACCAATTACCAATTACCAATTACCAATTAAATTGATTTATTACTCAATTGTGTTGCCATTACCGCTAGGCGATCGTATTCCCCTTGCAATTGCTGGAAAATGCGAGTATAAACAGGGATAATTTTCTGATAAACCTTCACATTTTCGGGAATTGGCCGGTATTGCGAACTTTGTCCGAGCATTTGGTAAACAGCATTTAAGTCAGGAATTTTCCCTAGTGCGTAAAGTCCTAAAACTGCTGCTCCCAGACTGCCACTTTCATAACTATCTAGTACGTTAATCTCGCACTGAAAAACATCAGCCAAAAGTTGCCGAAAAAAGTTATTTTTCATCAACCCTCCCGTTGCCTTAACCGTTTTTAATTCGCCAATTTCCTCTTGTAAAGCGCCTGCAACTAAGTATAAATTTAAAACGATTCCTTCCAACATCGCTCGAATTAAATGAGCTCTTGTATGCCGCAGAGTCATCCCCACAAAAGAACCACTGGCGTTAGCATTCCAAAGCGGCGATCGCTCTCCTGCTAAATAAGGATGAAAAATCAAACCTTCCGCTCCGGTAGGTACAGTTTGTGCTAGATTAATTAATAAGTCATAAGGGTCTTGACCTTCCTGTTGGGCGATCGCGACCTCATTTGCTCCTAAATTATCGCGAATCCAGCGCAAAATTATCCCGCTGCTATTAACAGCACCGCCAATTACCCAATAGTTTTCAGTCAAAGCATAGCAGAATAATCGCTCTTTTGCATCTGTCTGAGGTCGATCGATAACAGCACGAATTGCCCCGCTAGTTCCTAGTGTCACCGCTACGATTCCCGGTGAAATTGCCCCGACACTTAAGTTAGATAATGCGCCATCGCTAGCACCGACAACGATAGGGGTATTTGCAGGAATTCCCATCTCAGCAGCAATAGCTGGGTTAATATCTGGAACTATATGCGTAGTCGGGACTAATTGCGATAAATGCTGTTCAGTAATTCCTGCTATTTCCAGTGCTTCTTTGTCCCAAGCTAATGCTTGTAAATTCATTAACCCCGTTGCCGAAGCTATGGAATAATCTACTATATACTGTTGAAATAATCGATAAAAAACGTATTCTTTAATCGAAATAAACTTGGCAGATTTATTAAATAATTCTGGTTGTTCGTTGCGGAGCCAAATTAATTTTACCAAAGGAGACATCGCATGAATTGGCATTCCTGTGCGGCGGTAAAGAGCGCGTCCTTTTTCCTGTTGTTTGAGTAAAATAGCCTGTTTAGCACTGCGGTTATCGGCCCAAGTAATACTCTTAGTAAGCAACTTATTATTGTTATCAATCGCAATCAAGCTGTGCATTGCTGCACTAAAGGACAAACACAAAATTTCAGCCGGATTGATCGCGCTATTTTTTACTACTGAGTTTACTGATTTAACAACGGCTGCAAAAATCTCTTCTGGATCTTGTTCTGCTACTCCCGTCGCGGGTGTAGACAAGGGATACTCGATGAAATATTGACCAACCTGCTCGCCTTTTTCTGTAAACAGAACAGCTTTAGTGCTGGTAGTGCCGATATCTACTCCGATCGCATAGCCATGAATATTCATGGTAAAAAACTAATCACAAATTACAAAGAACCTCGACATTGAGCTGATTTCATTAAATCATGGATTGCACCATTACTATCACCTAAATTTGAACGAGTAACAGCTCTGTTGTAGTAAGCTTGAGCTTGATGGGGATTTAGCTCGATCGCAGAGTTAAAATCTGCTAGTGCTTCCTTTTTGTTCCCAGAGTTGTAGTGAATAATCCCGCGATTCAAGTAAGATTTACCACATTTAGGATTAATGGCTAGTGCTAAACTGTAATCAACTAGAGCTCCGGCTTCGTCTCCCATGCGACTGCGAATAAATCCCCGATTACTGTAAAATTTAGCATTTTTGGAATTGAGCTTGATTGCCATATTTAAATCTTGTAAAGCTGAGTATTTATCACCCAAATTGTAGCGAGCCACGCCTCGATCGTTGTAAGCGTAAGCAGAATCGGGATTAATATTGAGAGCCAAGTTGAACTTTTCTATGGCCCCTCCAAAGTCTTGTTCGCCAAGTTTTTTGACACCCTGAAGATAAAAGCTTCTGCCAGTTTTATTAGAAGTTAAGGTTGTTTGAGGCTTGGCTTTTTGAGCGGGCAATTTTTTGGTCTTGACAAAACGAAGACCTAAAATATTGATAGAGTTGAAAAGAGCTGTGGCAGTCAGGGTGCTGGGAAGAATGGAGACAGTAGACATAAGACAACAGGCGTTTAACTCGATAGTCTTATCATCTCGCCTTTCTCCAGCAGCAGAAGTGATAGCCGTACTCGGAGGAAGGTGATTATTTCGAGGCTAATGGGTGACGGCATAGATTTAAACTAAGTGATGAGCTGTTGCTGATTTGTACGATCGCAATCACAACTACAGATGAGGTCTGCGATACAGAGGCTAAATTAGCGATCGCTACTCTAGATGGGATCGCACCCTCCCAAACCCACGCCAGAGTTACGTCAATAACTTTTTTAAGGATTTTTTTAGGTTTCATCGCTCTCAAGAGGTAAGAAAATAGAGATAGGTTGGCCTTAATTGGCGATCGCAGCACTCAAGTCGCCGCCAAAAGCAAAAACCCTCTCTCCTTCCCGCCACAGCACTGATTCCACTTCCTCCACCGGAATCGTCACCCAGCCATGCTCTAACAACTGGAAGGAATCAACGATCATCTGGGGGTCATCCGCATTTGCGGCGTAGAGATTAAATAATCTTAGCTCTTGCTGAGTTGTCAACCCTTTGACATTGACTCGAAATGCTGGCTGTATATCAATTAGCTCATAGCTCAGCTCGTCATAAATCTCGATGAAGTCGTCAGGGGTGGGGCCAAAGCTAGGAATCCCTTCGGGAAATAGCTCTTTGAGTTCTTGATTGTTGTTATTGATGAGTAAGTAGTACATCAGCGCCTCCAAAAGATGAATATTTACTTTCTACTACTCAAAACTACTTTTATCCGCTTCATTACCCCACAGTTGACAGTTTTGTAGCCTAACCAAGCTAAGTACACGGACTATAATATTTGTCAACTCTTGAAAAGCTTGCAGAGCGGTGATTTTGACATTTTACCCAAGTGACGGCCGCTACCACTCAATGCGATCGCAATCACAAATGGCACAACCCCTCTTGTCAAAATCTTTGTTTTATGCTATGTTGGCGATTCCAGTTTCAAAAATATTGACTTTCGGCTTCCAGTCGCGATCGCCTTCACAAGTTTGATAAGTAGAAGGAAAAAGAAGACTAGGAGATTGAAAGACTGGGGACGCTAAGGCTTTTTCCCAATTAGCAATTAGCAATTAGCAATTATAGGACTTACGCAAGTCCCAGAAACCGGGTTTTTGAGAGAATCTGTGGGTAAAAGCGAAGTATTTTCGTAAAAAAACCCGGTTTCTTTGGTTGGGTGCGTAACTCCTGAATTAGCAATTAGCCATTAGCCATTAGCCATTAGCCATTAGCAATTTAAGGATAATTTTTAATCAATTTCCCGCGACTAATAAAAGAAATACTTTGATTTCCTACAGCACTAATCATCACCGCCTCAACAATCGGCTCAGAAACAGTTTTCGCACTCAACCACTCAACAATAAAATTAGCTCCCGCCCCTCCATTTCTATCCGTTCTATTAACAACAAAATCTATTGAAGCTAGACGATCTAATTCCACTGGCTGCTCTAAATATTCTTTTAACAAATTACCAGCGCTATTATAGTACCGCACTGAAGTAACAATTATAGGATTAGTTAAATCTGTATTACGAATACTCAAAGTTGCCGCCAGATCCAAACTTTTTTCGGAATTTTCATAATAAATATGAGAATAAATAGGCACATATATTGTCTGCCCCATTTTACCCTTAAAATTTCGCTCTAAAACAACTTTTTTTAAACTAACTTGCTCGGCGTTGTTAATATTTTCCCCCCTCGGCTGAGGAAACTGCCGCCATCCAACCGAACTACAGCCTATAATAAATAGCGTCAACAGCAGAAATATTAAAGATATTATCTTCATAGAAATTCAGGAGATATCTAAACGCGATCGCTGCCCGTGCAAATTTTAACTATAACCCTCAAATATTGTATCCTAATTCTAAAGCGAGCATATCTGATGTACCATTAAGAATTATTCTCTAAGAGGCTAACTATGTACGTTTTAGTAGGCGGTGCGGGAATTTTAGGAGTGCGTTTAGCACAACAGTTATTAGAAATGGGACATACTGTCGCAGTCGTCGATATCAACTCCTCCGTCTGCCAATATGCTCGCGAGAAAGTAGGAGTCATGGCCTTTGAAGGCAGCGCCGTCAGCACCACAGTGCTAATTGAAGCAGGAATTCGCAGAGCAGGCTCAGTAGTTGCCACCCTCAGCAGCGATGCCTTAAACTTAGCCCTCGTTACCCTTGCCAAGCACTACAAAGTTCCCCATATTGTCACCCGCATCATCGATTCTGATTTCGCAGAACCCTATCGAATTGCTGGAGCCAATCATGTTATCAGTACAATCGATCTAGCTGTAGCATCAATGGCAAACGCAATAGAATATCCCGAAATTGAATCAATGATGCACTTTGAACAAGGGCAAATCGAAGTCTTAAAACTCTCCATTCCCGGCAATTGTTACGCAGCAGCTAAGACAGTTGCCGAAATCGCCCAAGACCCCCATTTTCCGGCTGGATCTTTAATTATTGGCTATCAACCTCATCCTCACGAACCTCTAATGATTCCTAATGGTCAAACCGTCTTAGAACAAGAATCAACCATTCTCGTTGTTACCAAACCGGGATTAGTCCGCCAAATGCTCAAATTTCTAGGAATTTTGGAATCAATATGCAAAGATTAATCAAATAGGACTTATGGAAGAAAGAAGAAGGCTTAAAAAGCAGGATTTACGCACTCAATACGCTCTCCTGTCCTTGCGAGTGAAACGAAGCAATCTCAAACCCTTATAATCTCCTGTCATTGCGAGTGAAACGAAGCAATCTCATACCTTTATATTTGCGTTACGATACCTAAGTCCTAAAAAGCCTGATCTATAAACTAACTAAGTTTTGGAGCTGATTTCAAGTGATACAAATAATGCAGTGTCCTTTAGGGCAGTTAATCCTAGCAAACCTTAATCCCGCAGTTAACAACAGTCAGGAAACCGTTGCAGAATTAGTTATAATTCTCATAATTTTGCTCTTGGGTGCTACAGGCGTTGCCCTAATAACGCGGCGGTTTCATATTCCCTACGTCACGGGTTTGGTATTAGCTGGATTAGCGGTGACAGATTTACTACCTCGTCGAACTGGACTCGATCCTTCCCTAGTTTTGAATCTTTTTCTCCCAATTTTAATCTTTGAAGCCGGCATCAATACAGATATTAGTCGTCTCCGTAGCACATTTAAACCAATTGCCCTTTTAGCTGGGCCTGGGAGCATACTTGCCTCTGGTATTATTGCAATTCTGTTAAAATTTAGCCTGGGACTGAGTTGGATACCCGCTCTACTTTTAGGAGTTGTTCTAGCAAACACCGATACAGTCTCAATGATTGCCATCTTTAAAGAAATACCTGTACCCTCAAGGCTTTCTACCATCGTTGAAGGAGAAACTTTATTCAACGATGCGGCAGCTCTAGTTTTATTCAATCTGATTTTAAAAGTATATTCAACGGGTTCATTAACATTTATAGAAGGACTCCAAGACCTTCTATTTATTTCTATAGGAGGCATGGTTGTCGGGTTAATCTTGGGCTATTTAAGCATACCTGTATTTGAACGTTTAGACGATCCCCTCAGTAGTCTTTTATTGACAGTTGCAGTTGCATTAGGAACTTTTCAGGTAGGTCAATCTATAGGTGTATCGGGTGCTGTGGCTGTAGTTGTAGCGGGATTAATTTTTGGGAATCTTGGACTTTCTCGCACTACTTCTGCTTCAGCCCGTATTACTTTATTAAGTTTCTGGGAATATGCCAGTTTTAGTGTCAACACTTTTATTTTTGTGCTAATTGGTGTAGAAATAAACCTGATAACTCTGTGGAATACTTTACCAGCTATTGTACTTGCTGTTTTAGCTTTTCAAGCTGGGCGAATTTTGACAGTCTATCCCCTGCTGGCAGGACTTCGCTGGATAGATCGTCCCATTCCTCTACGCTGGCAACATTTACTTTTTTTAGGTAATATCAAAGGCTCGTTATCAATGGCTTTAGCCTTAAGTTTACCGACGACATTACCAGGGCGTGAAGTTCTGATCGCTTTAATTTACGGCTGTGTTTTGGTGTCATTAGTAGTTCAGGGTTCGAGCTTACCTTGGGTGGTAAAACGCTTAAATTTATCTAAATTTTCAGAGGCGAAGCAGCAGATAGAAGAATTACAAGCTCAGTTAATTACATCTAAAGCAGCACAGGATGAATTAGATAGTTTGTTGAAGTCGGGAGTGTTACCAAAAGCCGTCTATGAAGAGATGCGTTCGGGTTATCAGGTACGAGTAGCAGGTGCGGAAAAATCACTGCGGGAAATCTACAATCGTCGCCCAGATGAATTCGATCCCAAACGTGGCGCGACTGGGAAAATTGATGGGATTCGACGGCGTTTATTGTTGGCTGAGAAAGTAGCGCTTACTGAAGCAATTCGCAAGCGAATTCTTTCGGAAGAAATTGTGCATGAGCGGTTGAAAAAACTCGATCAGCAATTGCTGATACTAGAAGATGATTGATGGTTTGTTAGCCATCTAATAGACAAGATATTGGTGAGTTTGTGGCAAAATGCTATGAGGGTGCAGCGATCGCTAATTTCTTTAAACCGACTCTCGCACCTTCTGATGCCGTACTTCAATCACAGTATGCACATTCCCGCGTGGCAAGAAATCCCCCTTAACCGTTACCTCCAAAGGTTCACAAGCTGCCACAAAATCATCTAAAATCTGATTTACAGACTCCTCGTGGGAAATATAGCGATCGCGGTAACTGTTAATATACAGTTTCAGCGCCTTCAACTCCACCACCCGCTCATCCGGTACATAACTAACATAGATAGTCGCAAAATCTGGATAGCCAGAAAACGGACACTTGCAAGTAAACTCTGGCAAACTAATATTAATATCGTAGCGCCGACCCACTCGCGGATTTGGGAACGTAATTAACTCCCCCTCCAAAATCTCGCGCTCGCCATATTTCATTTCCTGGGTGCTTGACTCCCTTGACAAATTCTGCTGTATTGGGGAAGTGTTCATATCATTGACCGCCAATTTCTCAACTTTGATTAAACTCACTTAAACAAGACTTACCTAAAAACAACGTATTTCTATCATGACGATCGCTACCGTTGTCATCACCATCCTTGGTTTTTAGTCACTCATCATCACTCCCATGCAAAATATCTTTACCAAATAACTTGACTACTTTACCTCAAATTTTTCTACTTGACAGCATTCAGAGGCTAAACTAAAAACATTCTCCCTCCATACCCATCTACACTATGCAAAATATTACCCTGTCCGGCCCTGCTGCTCCTAATACTTACTCTCCATCAGTCCCCATTTCTCTCTACCGCGAAGTCGCCGCCGAGTTGCAAGCAGCTCAAGCAATGCTGGAATCCCTCAAAACTCATAACCAGCAATTAGTACAGCAAAATCAACAACTCCGACGAGAAGTAGAAACAGTCGTTCACGCAGCTCTTCAGCTACAACAAGCCGTCAACTCCGCTCAAGCAGTCAGCCAGATAGGGATGCCTCAGATGCCTCCTGTCAGAGTCAATTTTAACCCAGAGCCTCCTCGTCCTAACCCTGCACCTATACACAACATTAGCAGTTCAATTCCAGAGCCAGCCCCCGCTCTCTCCTCCCTAGAACTCCCTTTCCCCTTCCCAGAATCAGAATCAACGCCCCCACTCATTTCCGAAAAGTTATATACAGAAGTACCCGAACGCCCTTATCGCCTTCGCAGCCAGCCTAAAAAAGGCTCTGATATCAGTGGCGTATGGTTAGCAGCCGCCATTTTTCTGATTGTCATCGCTGCTTTCGGTGCTGGTTATTGGGTTGTGCGTCCGCTGTTAATGAAACGATAGACAAACCCAAAAACAAAAAACAAGAATCCCACAGCTAGAGCTGTGGGATTTTCAAACGAAACCTAGCATAAAATTTTTAGACTTACGCTACCTGGCTCTTCATCCTCTGGCGGCACTCGTCTCTACGAGACAAGGCGCATACTGCTCTGAAGAAGCAGAATCTAGGATGCCCACCCCTGGATCGAAACCGCGCTTAAACTCGCTAAGCCTTACCTCTTTAGCTTCCAGAGCCGTTTGTAAAACCTTCATGGCACGTTGAGGATTGCCACGCCCGCAGAAGAATAAATCTGCGGCAAAATAACCGTACTCAGGCCAAGTATGGATGGCGATATGGGACTCTGCTAATGTCACCGTAGCAGTCACTCCGTGAGGACTAAACTGGTGTACGCACATATCAATTAGCGTTGCTTCTCCGGCTACAATCGCATCGAGTAAAGCGCGGCGGATACGTTCAGGATCGTTGAGAAGGTCTCCAGGAGACTGCCAAGCGTCAACGACCAGATGGGTTCCCAATTGTTTCATTCTGCGGGTTTCACCTCCACCCTATAAAGTCTCAAACCTTTTAATACTATCAGAGTATCAAAATATTGTCAATAGCTTTTGGAAAATTGGTAATTGGTAATTGGTAATTGGTAATGGCTAATGGCTAATGGCTAATGGCTAATCGCTAATGGCTAATCGCTAATTACCAATCTCCTCTGCTCCCCCGCTCCCCCGCTCCCCTGCTCCCTCTCTTTCCCTAGTCCCTAGCCCCTAGCCCCTTCTTTTCACACAAAGCCGCGATCGGCTACTATAATCAAAATGCTTCTCCCTGGTAAAACCTGTACCGCAACTAAATAGGCGATCGTCGCCAAAACTTCTGCCCTAGCCTCTAGAGGCACTAAAATCCCTCATAACTACTAGGATGGGGTTCAAAGTTATGGGATAGAGGCAAACTGTAAGAATTGTCTCCTTCTCAGGAACTTCCTCCCCGGAAAATTATTCAAAACTACAGAGCTTCTCAGCGATCCGCTCTGTTTTACCTACACCTAAGTAACCGCCATGAACACTCTACTTAACAGCCCTCAACTTAGCCTCAGCCGCATAATATCGCAATCTCTGATCGTAGGAGCCATTTCCGCAGCGGGTTTACTAACAGGAGTAGTGCCCGGTTTGTCGGGACAATCCCCAACCCTGATTTTCGGTTCCGCCGCCCAAGCTCAAGAGATTTCCAACGAAGAGATCGCTAACTATGCCCGTGCTGTCTTAGCAATCGAACCTAGACGGCTGGAAGCCGTAAAAGAAATTAAAGGCATGGTAGGTTCAGTTCCCCCAGTTGTTTGCAACGAAACTAGAAGTATTAACAGACTCCGAGGCGACGTTCGTGGAGTAGCAGTGAATTACTGTGATTTCGCCAGAAAAATTATAGAAAGTAATAAGTTGACAGTTTCTCGCTTTAATGCAATTACTCTGAGTCAGCAAGCCGATCCAGTTCTCAAACAGAGAATTCAAGCTGAGTTACTGCGCCTTCAACAAAGTGGCAATCAATAGAATAGAGTATAGGGAACAGGGCATTCTTCTAGTTATGCCTATCCCCACCTCTATTTTTCTCTCTCTTCCCTTCTGGTTAATAAGGGTATGCAATATTTAATCAACAAATAGTACGTTAATGCTTTAAAAAGTGCTTGAGAATATGCAAATAATAGGAATTAACATCAATTCCAGTGGCATCAAAAAAATAGGGAATTGGGAACAGTTAAGAATTAATAGTTAACTACATAATAGTTAACTGCATAGCATTTTTGCTTGTTGAATCCATTCTTGGGCTTGCTCCACAGAAGGGCACAAATCCCGCCGCTGCATTGTCGCCACATAAAACCGTAAAATTTGTTGGTGCAGCCTGTGAATGGGAATCTCCGCCAACTGCTTCGCAGAGGCGACACCAGCGTGAAGCAAAAGCCCGCAATACTGACACCCAACACTAGGAATGCGCGCCAGATCGGCTAGAGCCACCCACTTGTTAAGATGTTGAACGTGAATTTGCAACTGATTCGCCAAGGCCAATCGGCGATCGCTAGTTGTAGCTTTTTTGAGTAATTGTCCAGTAGTGGCAATACCGCACTCTTGTAGTAGAGATTCATTCTGATGGCTCAATCCTGGCAATTGTGCGATCGGCCAGTCAGTAGTTTGGAGGGGAGTGCGGCGAGATTTTTGAGAAGTTCCCATAGATTTTTATGATTTATAGCAGTAAGGAAGAAGGAAGAAGGTAATAAAAGACAATGGTTTCAGCAGTTTGGTATAAAATAGTCAGGGTAAAAGACCCTGACTTATTAACTACATTTTATCATGGAAATTTCCAACAACTACGATTTCCTAGCAACGGCACTCCGCCAGCGTCGGCAAAAACTAGCCACTTTAATTAATTTTCCTATAATTCTCTGGTCAGGTCGCAGTATTTCGCGTAATTATCCAGCGAATACCTTCCCATTTCGGGCTAGCAGTCACTTCCTCTACTTTGCTGGTTTCCCTTTAGAAAATGCGGCCATTCGTCTAGAATCTGGGAAATTAGAACTGTTTATAGATAACGCACATCCAAGTAACGCGCTCTGGCATGGAGAAATGCCGAAACGAGAAGAAATTGCCGAGAAAATAGGTGCTGATGCTGCTTTTCCAATGGCAGATTTGGAGTCCCGTACAGCGGGTGCTGCTACTATCCCCGTGCAGGATTATCGTACTCTATTAAAACAGTCTCAAACTCTTAATCGCCCTCTTTCTTCAGCGAAATCACCAGAAGGAATTGACTTAGAATTAACCAAGGCAATTATATCTCTACGCCTCACCCATGATGCAGCAGCTTTAGGAGAATTACGTCAAGCTAGTGCTGTTACTGTAGAAGCTCATAAAGCCGGGATGATGGCAACAGCAAGCGCTAAAACGGAAGCTGCTATTCGTGGGGCAATGGAAGGTCATATTATCGCAGAAAATATGACTTTTGCCTATCCGAGTATTGTGACTGTGCGAGGAGAAGTTTTGCATAACGAACAGTATCATCACCCCCTACAAACTGGAGACTTACTATTAGCAGATGTGGGTGCAGAGACAGCAATGGGATGGGCGGGTGACGTGACGCGCACTTGGCCTGTTTCTGGTAAATTTTCACCGACTCAGCGAGATATTTATGATGTAGTATTGGCAGCTCACGATGCTTGTATTGCTAAGATAGTCCCTGGGGTAGAATATCGAGATATTCATCTTTTAGCTGCTCAGGTTATAGCTGAAGGATTGGTAGATTTAGGCATTTTGCAGGGGAATCCTGATGATTTAGTAGAAATGGATGCTCACGCACTCTTTTTCGTGCATGGAATTGGGCATTTAATCGGTTTAGATGTTCACGATATGGAAGATTTTGGAGATTTGGCGGGCTATGAGGAAGGAAGAGTAAGGAGTAGCCGTTTTGGGTTAGGCTATCTGCGTCTCCATCGCACTTTACGTCCTGGGATGCTAGTATCAATTGAACCTGGATTTTATCAAGTTCCGGGAATTTTGAATAAGTTGGAAAATCGCTCAAAATATAAGGATGTCGTGAATTGGGATAAGCTGAATAAGTTTGCTGATGTCCGGGGAATTCGGATTGAAGATGATGTGTTAGTGACAGAAGCAGGAACAGAAGTATTAACAGCTAACTTACCTACTCATGCAGATGAGATTGAGCAGTTGGTAAAAGGATAATTATAGGTCATGAAGCCCTAAATTATTCTAAAAGCCAAGCAAATAGTTCTCCCACAGTCAAGCTCACTTCACTAGCAAATGAGGGTACAATTAATTGTTGTTGTGGCTCATCAAATACTATCGGTTGTTGATTGGGAAGAAAAACAAATACTGTTTGCTCGCTAGGATCTATTAGCCAACCTAATTGCGTCCCGTGATTCAAACAATGCAAAATATTTTTTGTTACTTTAGTCTGACTTTGATCGGGCGATAGGATTTCAATTGTCCAATCAGGAGCCAGCTTAAACACATTAGCAACTTGGCCATTTTCATCGCGGGGAATTCTATCCCAAACAAATACAGAGACATCTGGAACTGTTGAGCGGCCGCCAAAGGTACACCGCAGTTCTGTATATGCTCGTGCAATCCGTCTAGGTTTAAGAACTGCATTGATAGCAGGAGGAAGTTCAGTTTGAATTACGCTGTGTTTTCCTTGAGGCATTGGCTTTTGGATAATTTTACCGTCAATATATTCGCTAGCCGGTTTTGTTTCTGGTAGCTTCAGAAACTCATCTAATGTTAAAGGTTTAGCTGGTGCTTGTACCATTTTATTGCATCTCCACAATTTTTATGTTTATATTTTATCTTTTTCAGGTGGGCATTGCCCACTTATATAACTGCTTTCTCAATCATTCTAATAACCAACCAAATAACTCCCCCACAGTCAACATAAATTCACTAGCAAATGAGGGGACTATTAATTGTTGCTGTGGCTCATCAAATACTATCGGGTGTTGATTGGGAAGAAAAACAAATACTGTTTGCTCGCTAGGATCTATTAGCCAACCTAATTGCGTTCCGTGATTCAAACAATGCAAAATATTTTTTGTTACTTTAGTTTGACTTTGATCTGGGGATAGGATTTCAATTGTCCAATCAGGAGCCAGCTTAAACACATTAGCAACACTGCCATTTTCATCGCGGGGAATTCTATCCCAAACAAATACAGAGACATCTGGAACTGTTGAGCGGCCGCCAAATGTACACCGCAGTTCTGGAAATGCTCGTGCAATCCGTCTAGGTTTAAGAACTACATTGATAGCTGGGGGAAGTTCAGTTTGAATTACGCTGTGTTTTCCTTGAGGCATTGGCTTTTGGATAATTTTACCGTCAATATATTCGCTAGCCGGTTTTGTTTCTGGTAGCTTCAGAAACTCATCTAATGTTAAGGGTTTAGCTGGTGCTTGTACCATTTTATTGCATCTCCACAATTTTTATGTTTATATTTTATCTTTTTCAGGTGGGCATTGCCCACCTTACAAGACTACTTCAGACCTTCAACTAATAGATTGCGAGCGCTTTCTAAAGCTTCTTTTAATTTACTCGCATCTCGTCCTCCAGCTTGAGCCAAATTAGGTCGGCCGCCGCCGCCACCGCCGCAAATTTTAGCAATTTGCCCGATAAACTTACCAGCTTGCAAACCTTTTTTATTGACATCAGCACTAAAAGCTGCTACTAAACTCACCTTATCTGGTTCGGGAACAGAAGCCAAAACTACAGCAGCATTACCTAATTTTTGCTGCAACCTTTCAGCGGCAGTTTTCAGTGCTTCTGTATCCACATCTCCTAATTCAGCAATGATAATTTTGAACTCGCCAACTGACTCAGCACTGCTCAATAATTGGTCAGATTTAGCAATCGCCAGTTCCGCTTTCAACGCCTCCAATTCTTTTTGATTGGCTTTCAATTCATTCTGTAAATTAGTGATGCGGTTCGGCAATTCTTCAGGTTTAGCTTTAAAGCGATCGCCTAAATCCCTAACAACCTTATCCCGCACGTTCAGATAGTCTAAGACAGCTTGTCCCGATACGGCCTCAATGCGGCGAATACCAGAGGATATACCCGTTTCTGACACGATCTTAAACAACCCAATTTCTGCCGTATTGCTAACGTGAGTTCCCCCGCACAATTCCATCGAAACGCCAGGAAAATCAATCACCCGCACCACATCGCCGTACTTCTCGCCAAACATGGCAACTGCACCTTTTTTCTTGGCTTCGGCAATCGGCATTTGAGCAATTTCAGCGAGGTGAGCTTCAGCAATCCAACTATTAATCAGATCTTCAATTTTTTGCAACTCTTCCGCAGTTATGGAACGGGGACAATTGAAGTCAAAACGTAGGCGATCGAAATCTACTAGCGAACCCGCTTGAGAAATAGAATTGTCAACAATTTGCTTTAAAGCTGCTTGCAACAAGTGAGTTGCACTATGGTTTGCTTGAACGCGACGACGACGGCTATTATCAACTTGTGCAGTCATGCTGTCACCCACCCTCAGAGTACCGCGTTCGATGCGACCAAAATGCACAAAGAAATCAGATTCCTTCTTAACATCTTCAATTTTTACCAAAATTGAATCGCCAGATAAATCGCCGCGATCGCCGATTTGTCCGCCTGATTCTGCATAGAAAGGTGTTTGGTTCAAAATAACTTGTATTTCGCTTCCTTCGCTAGCTTCCTCAACAGATTTTCCATTCACTAAGATAACTTTAACTTGAACGCTACTAGACAATTGTTTGTAACCAACAAACTCAGTTGCGTGAACATTTTCAGCCAACTTATCTAGAGAACCTTGCACGGTCAGATCGATAGTTTCGTGAGCATCTTTGCCGCGATTTCTTTGCTCCTCCATCGCCTGCTCGAAACCTTCAACATCAACAGTAAGCGCCTGTTCTTCTGCAATCTCCTGAGTTAATTCTAAGGGGAAACCGTAGGTATCGTAAAGAGTAAAAGCATCTTGCCCGTCAATTTGATTTTTACCTTGCTGCTGCAACCGATCGATGATTTCTGCCAACAATTTTTCGCCCCGTTCCAAAGTTCTGAGGAAGTTAGCTTCTTCTCTTTCTAATTCAGTCTGAATTGCTGCCGATCGCTGTCTGACATTTGGATAGGCATCTTCGCAAAGTGCGATCGCAGTTTCTGCAACTTTGGTGATAAATCCTCCCTCAATTCCAATCAGCCGTCCGTGACGTACCGCACGCCGAATTAACCGCCGCAGGACGTAGCCACGACCAATATTTGAAGCCCTAATTTCGTCAGCAATCATATTAACTACTGCGCGAATATGATCGCCAATTACTTTTAGAGAAATTTTCGTTTTTTCATCAGCTTGAGTGTAGTCAATTCTAGCTATTTCAGCAGCAGTTTTGACAATCGGAAAAATCAGGTCTGTTTCGTAGTTGTTAGGTACTTTTTGGAGAACTTGCGCCATCCGTTCCAGTCCCATGCCGGTGTCAATATTTTGATTTTGCAGGGGAGTTAAATTACCTGCGGCATCTCTGTTATACTGCATGAATACCAGGTTATAGATTTCAATAAATCTGGTATCATCTTCGAGGTCAATATCGTCACCTTTTTCTGGGTGAAAATCATAGTAAATTTCCGAACAGGGGCCGCAGGGGCCCGTTGGGCCGGATACCCAAAAATTATCCTCTTCTCCCATACGCTGAATGCGTTGAGGAGGAATACCTATTTCTTTTGCCCAGAGGTCAAATGCTTCGTCATCTTCCCGAAATACGCTGATAACTAAATTTTCTGGAGGTAAACCGAAGACTTTGGTACATAATTCCCAGGCCCAAGCGATCGCTTGTTTCTTGAAATAGTCTCCAAAGCTAAAATTTCCTAACATCTCGAAAAAAGTATGGTGTCTGGCCGTGCGGCCGACGTTTTCGATATCGTTAGTACGGATACACTTTTGGGATGTAGTTGCGCGAGGAGACTGTGGCGATCGCTGTCCCAAAAAAATGGGCTTAAATGGCAACATTCCCGCGATCGTTAGCAACACAGTTGGATCTTCGGGTACTAAAGATGCACTCGGCAAGATTTTATGTCCCCGCTGGGCATAAAAATCTAGGAATTTTTGCCGAATTTCGCTACCAGACAGAAATTGAGGAGAGGAAGGCATGACAGAAAGGATAAACTATGTAAAGATGTAACATTAGTAGAACTTACATCTATTTTGACATTTATATCGTTAGAATGAGTTATGTAAAGAACTGTCAATTTCAATCAATTCCGCTTGCCTCTCCCAGAAAGTAATGCTAACTTAACAATAGACACCAAGAAACAAGGCACCAAGGAGGCAAAAATAGTTAAGCGGTATTGTAGGCGAGGTGTCTCCGGTCTAGATGCCAGTAACAGCCGAAATTAACCAAGCATAGAGAGTAGTGGCAACGCTCGCTTAAATAGCACAGTAAAGCCAAACCAGAGTCTAGGAAGACGTTACTATGCTGGAAGCCTAAGAGTAAAGCTGTAGCAATTGTAAACCTTAGTTGTTGATTGTTGACCCTCGCAAAGTTATCTCGTTTGTTAAAAAATCTAAATTTCGCCACTGGCGAACTTGCGATATCGATCGCATCCTACGGGTCTTGTCAATAGCGACAGGGCCCTAAAATTTAGGAAAAAAAGAATTGCTAATTGCTAATTGCTAATTGCTAATTGCTAATTGCTAATTGCTAATTGCTAATTGCTAATTGAGGAAAAATTCTCCTAGTCTCCCCTTCTTCCTTCTTCCCTCTTCCTTCTTCCCTCTTCCCTCTTCCTTCTTCCCTAGCCCCTAGCCCCTAGCCCCTTCTTCCCTAGCCCCTTCTTCCTTAAATATGTGTGAAATTTCCGGCGAAAAAAGTGAGCTTTTGCACAGCGATACCGTAGAATTACAGCAGGCGGAATCAGCATTAAAACAAGCTTGGGACGAATTAGAAGATCAGCTCGAACAAACGATTGCAAAACTGGCAAAAGATCGGACAGCGGCAGCAAAGGAACTCAGTAATAGCTTCACCTCATTTAAGAACCAGCGCCAGCGGGTAGAATCACTATTGAAACGCGCTGATTCCCAATTAGAATTTCATCTAGAAAATCTACCTCTCGCCGTTTTAGAATGGGATCGCCAAAGTTTGAAGCGCTGGTCGTCTCAAGCAGAAAAAATCTTTGGCTGGAAAGCAGAAGAAATTATAGGTCAAGACTGGCACCACTGGCAGTTTATCTTTGACGAAGATTTTGAAGCGGTTCACAATGTATGCGATCGCTTACTTCAAGGTCGCGAACAACATAACGTCAATTATAACCGCAACTATACCAAAGATGGCTCCATAATTTACTGCGAATGGTATAACTCTGTTTTGTTTGATGAAGAGGGAAAAGTAAAGTCTATTCTCTCCTTCGCCAGAGATATAACCGACCGCAAGCAAATAGAGGAAAAACTGCACCAGTATCAGCAAGAATTCACGACACTGGTTGAGAATTCCCCTGATATTACAACGCGATTTGACAAACAACTCCGCCACCTTTACGTCAACAAAGCGGTTGAATTGGCAAATGGAATGCCAGCTTCTACATTCATTGGTAAAACCAACCGAGAACTCGGTATGCCAGAAACTACTTGCGATCTATGGGATGAAACTTTACAAAAGGTTTTCTCCACAGGTCAACAACAAACTATTCAATTCGAGTTTTCTACTCCTACGGGTAAAAAATATTATGATTGCCGAGCAGTACCAGAATTTGCTCAAGACAATTCTGTAGAATCAGTTTTAGCAATTGTTCGCGATATTAGCGCACTTAAGCAAGTCGAAGAAAAACTGCGGGAGAGCGAAGCACGCTTTCAAATCGCCCTCAAAAATTCCCCGATCGTAGTTTTTAATCAAGACTTAGATCTCCGTTATACTTGGATTTATAATCCCATTTTTGGATTTTCTCCAGATTCGATTATCGGTAAAAAAGATAGCGATTTGATTAGTCAGACCGATGCTGAAAATTTAACAAAAATTAAGCGCAGAGTGCTTGAAACTGGTATCGGAACGCGAGAAGAAGTTCGGATGATAGTCACAGGAGAAGCTTATTTTTATAATCTGACTGTAGAACCTCTACACGACTCGAATGGCGCTGTAGTTGGTATTACCTGCACTACTACAGATATTAGCGATCGCAAACGGCAAGAAGCACAACTTAAAGAACTAAACGAAACTTTAGAAGCTCAAGTTACCCAGCGTACCGCTGAATTAGAAACTTTCCTTAACGCTCTACCAGACTATATTTTTGTGGTCGAGCGCGAAAATATGCAGATGCCTTTTGTTAACAACAGCATTGCTAAGGCTAGCGGTTTTGAAACTAGATTTCAAATGCAGGGAAAAACTATTTTTGAGTGTTATCCGCCAGAGTTATCATCAATATTTGCTCAGCAGAATCGGCAAGTATTTGAATCTGGAAAGATGCTACATTGGCAGGAAACTGTTCCTTTACCGATCGGTACTATCCACTTCGATACTTTTAAAATTCCGCTGAAGAAGCCTAATGGTGAAGTTTACGCTTTAATCGGTACTTCTCGCGATATCACTGAATTAATTGAGACGAAAGAAGATTTATCAAAACGTACCCAGGAATTAGAAATTGCCAATAAAGAATTAGAAGCGTTTTCTTACTCAGTTTCTCACGACCTTCGGGCCCCTTTGCGGCACATTTCAGGTTTTGAAAATGCTTTGAGAAAACAACTAGAACTGACTGGTGCTCTCAGCGATCCTAACACTCTTCGCTATTTGGAATTAATTCAGAATAGCAGCCAGAAAATGGGGCTTTTGATTGATGGAATGCTGACTCTATCGCGCTTGGGAAGACGAGAATTAAGGCGAGTTCCTGTTGATTTTAAGCAATTGGCTGAAATTGCTTTCAATTTGGCTTCGCCTCAAATAACAGATGAAGATCGTTTGATAGAATTTGAAATTAGAGAAATGCCTACGGCGATCGCAGATGAAACTTTGCTGCAACAGGTATTTACCAACCTGATCGCTAATGCTGTCAAATTCAGCCGCGATCGCAATCCTGCTAGAATTACTGTAGGTTCTTTATCAGACGGAACAGTTTTTGTCAAGGATAACGGTGTCGGATTCGATATGAAGTATGCAAATCAATTGTTTGGAACCTTCCAGCGACTTCACTCTCAGCAAGGCTTTGAAGGGACAGGTATTGGTTTAGCGATCGCGCAGCGAATAATTCACCGTCACGGTGGCAAAATTTGGGCCCAAAGCACCCCTGGTCAAGGAGCAACTTTTTA
>NZ_JAQMUA010000019.1:0-61994 GCF_028330895.1 Kamptonema animale CS-326
CGGATTAGCTGCTGACCCCGTGAAGTATTTTGCCGCAGAGGAAAATCGAGATTTAGGGATTGTTAAAGCTCAACGAAAACCCAGGTTAAAATTGATTATCGCTCCCTTTCCGGATGCCACCCTACGTGGAGAACCATTTTTCTTTGAGCCACTGCCGAAAATCCCCTTGACAACTGGCTTTGAGCCTTAACTTGTCACCAATGCTGCGTAAGTCCTAGATAACTAAACCCTTCTGCCTTCTACTCTCTACCTTTTGCCTTCTACTTACAAGCTAGTTTAGGTAACAACAGATGCTATTAAAAGCTCTGACTCGTCGGATTGCTAAGGGTTCTCAAAAGATACCGTTGCGCCTCGTTTTGGTAGTGCCATTTGTGCTACAAATTTTCGGCACTGTTGGTTTAACTGGATACATCTCGTTACGCAATGGACAAATAGCTGTTAACGATGTTGCTCAGCAATTGCAGGTAGAAATAGGTGTTCGCATCCAGCAAACGCTACGTCATTACCTGGAAATACCTCGTATTATTAATAAAATTAATGTCAATGCTATGAAGCTAGAGCAGTTAAATTTACAAGATGCTCGTAGCATGACTCGCCAGTTTTGGAACCAGAAATTTTTATTTGATTCAGCGAAGGTATCCGCTATTTATTTAGGTACAGCCGAAGGAGAATTTTTCGGAATAGGATTGCAAGATAATAAAACTTGGCAAACGGGTAGAGCCGGAAAACAAACTAAAAGAAAATTTCATAGCTATGCAATTGATAGCGAAGGTAATCCTACGACTTTGCTAGAAGTTAGAAAAGACTATGACCCTAGAATGCGACCTTGGTACAAAAAAGCAGTAGAAGTTGGTGGTTTAGTCTGGAGTGAAATTTATCTCGATTTCAAAGACCCTCGTCTAAATATTACCTTGGCACAACCCATTTATGACAATCTAGGCAAACTGCGGGGAGTCGTGGGTGTTGATTTCATTCTCTCGGATATTGAAGAGTTTCTGAAAAACATAAAGATTGGTAAAACGGGACAGACTTTTATTATAGAACGCTCTGGACTGCTTGTGGCTTCTTCTACGGGCGAGCAATTATTTATTAGAAATAAAAAGGGGGAAATGCAAGAGCGGATGCAGGCAAAAAATAGCCAGACACCTGTGATTAGAGCAACCGCTGAATACTTAAATCATCGCGTCGGTAATTTAGCGGCAATTAATAGCACTCAAAACTTTATTTTAGAAATAGACGGCTCTAAACAGTTCCTACAAGTAACACCCCTCAAAGATGAGCAGGGAATTGATTGGCTGATTGTGGTAGTAGTTCCAGAATCCGATTTCATGGAGCAAATTCATGCTAACACCCGCATTACAATCTGGCTGTGTTTGGGGGCATTAATTGTAGCTACGGCTTTGGGAATTTTTACCGCTCACTGGATAACTGCCCCCATTTTGAGATTAAGTGAAGCAACTCAAGCTTTAGCTAAGGGAGAATTAGACAGAAAAGTTAAAGAAAAAGGTACGAGAGAACTCAAGGTTCTTGCCAGCAGTTTTAACCAAATGGCACATCAGTTGAAAAAAACTTTTGCTACTTTAGAAAAGACCAATGAAATATTAGAAGCTAAAGTAAAAAAGCGCACAGCAGCACTAACTGAAAGCGAACTTCAAAATCGAGCTATCCTCGCCGCTATACCAGATTTAATGATTAGACTCAGCAAAGAGGGTGTCTATTTAGAATTTATCCCCTCCAAAGATTCAGAAGCAATATTGCTGGTAAATAACGATCGGATTGGCAAGCATATTTCGGAAGTATTACCACCAGATATAGCCGAGCTTCAATTACAATATATAAACAGAACAATTGCCACTGGTGAAACCCAAATTTATGAGCATCAATTTTGGAGTGGCGGTCAACTTTGCGAACAAGAAGTCCGAATTGTTGTCAGCCGTACAAATGAAGTTTTACTAATTGTTCGCGATATTACTGAACGCAAACGTTTGGAAAGAGAATTGTCACAAACCAGTAGATTTCTCAATAGTATTGTGGAAAATATTCCTTTAGCTTTGTTTGTCAAAGACGTGAAAGATGACTTCCGTTATGTACTCTGGAACCGGGCTGCGGAGCAAGTTTACTCAATCCCTCGCGACCAAGTAATCGGGCACACTATTTACAATTTTATGAACATAGAAATTGCGGCTTCCGTACAATCAGAACACCAAACAATCATTGAAGGAGGCAAATTAATTGTAGATGAGGAGATATTTAATAGTAAATTTAAGGGTGATATTTGGCAGCGAATCATGAAACTGCCATTGATTAATGAGCAAGGAGAAGTAACGCACTTAATGTATATTGCTGAAGATATCACGGAGCGCAAACAGGCAGAGGAAGCGCTGCGAATAGCACAAGAACAATCAGAGCGTTTATTATTAAATATTTTGCCTAAAACCATAGCGGATAAACTTAAACAAAACCAGAGTGCCATCGCTGAACAATTTGAGGAAGCGACAATTCTATTTGCTGATATCGTTGGTTTTACTCCGCTTTCTGCGAGGACACCGCCGATAGAATTAGTGAGTTTACTCAATCATATTTTTTCCACCTTTGACGAATTAGCTGAACTGCACGGTTTGGAGAAAATTAAAACTATTGGTGATGCCTATATGGTAGCAGGAGGTTTGCCAGTGCCGATGGAATTTCACGCCGAAGCCGTCGCTCAAATGGCTTTAGATATGCAAACTGCAATCGCTCGTTTCCAAGCTGAAAAGGGTCAGCCATTCCAAATTCGCATCGGCATTAATACTGGTGCTGTTGTCGCTGGGGTAATTGGCATCAAAAAATTTATTTACGATCTCTGGGGAAATACAGTAAATATTGCTAGCCGGATGGAATCTCAGGGAATTCCAGGGCGTATTCAAGTTACAAATGCTACTTATAAGCGTTTAAAGGATAAGTATTTATTTGAAGAGCGAGGTGCGATTGCGATTAAAGGGAAAGGGGAAATGATCACCTATTGGCTTACAGGCAAAAAAGTTGATTAATTCAGGTAGAATTGTCCGGTTTTAATAGTTTCCTGCTTGAAATATTTTCTAGACCATCATTGAAAAATAGATAATATTTATGCCTGAATCCAAACCCGTGAATATTACTCTCCCTCCTTTACGGATTACTCTGACAGATGAGCAACAGGTTACTCTGGAATGGCTGACACAAAATTTGGCAAATTTGGCAGCGGAAACTAAAAAAGAAATCCCCGATAATTTAAGGCGATGGATGGCAATTAAGAAGTTGCTGAAAGAGCCAGATGATACCATTATTCAAATGCTGGTTAAAATGGGTATCGATCCCAATTTGGCAACGGAAGAAGTCAGAGGAATCGCGGCTCATCCTTACTTCCAACTCTGTACCAATTTTGTGCAGTTATTGCAGAAAATGGAATCCCAGTTACAAATTCAGACTCAACTAGCCGCGCTTTCTTCTAAGTTTGGCACAATTGAACGCAAAAGCAATCTTTCCAGAGCCGAGTTTTTAGAGAATTACTACGCTACAAATACTCCAGTTATTCTCACAAATGCTATGAGTAATTGGCAGGCAATGTGCTTGTGGACTCCTAATTATCTGGGACATAAGTATGGTCATGCAACAGTTGAAATTCAGGCTAACCGCCAGTCTGACCCGGAATATGAAATTAACTTAGAAAAACACAAGCAAACAGTTTTGTTTGGCAAATATGTTGATATGGTTGTCAGCAGCGGTGAAAGTAATGATTATTACATGGTTGCTAATAACCAGAATTTAGAGCGGGAAGAATTTAAAAGTTTGTTTAATGATATCGAAATCTTCCCTGAATATTTGAACCCCGCAGATACAAGCGGAAGAGTATTTTTCTGGTTCGGCCCTGCGGGTACGATTACGCCGCTGCACCATGACCCAGTTAATTTAATTTTGGCTCAGGTTTTAGGACGCAAGCGGGTAAGGATGATTTCACCGGAGCAAACGCCTTTGATGTACAATCATGTAGGGGTATTCAGCAAGGTAGATGGTGAAAATCCTGACTTGGAAAAATATCCGCTCTACAGAAATGTTAAAATTTTAGAGTTTATTTTGGAACCGGGAGAAGCGATTTTTATTCCTGTTGGTTGGTGGCATCATGTCAAGTCGTTAGATGTCAGTATTTCAGTCTCGTTTACTAACTTTGTCTTCCCCAATTATTATGAGTGGAAATATCCTCAAGTTCAGTGGTAATTGTTAGTGGTTAGTTGTTAGTGGTTAGTTGTTAAGTAGTCGGACATAATTAAACGTAGGGTGGGCGCTCGCCGAAACCATCTTCTTCTATGAGTTACAGATTCTTTGCGGCGAGCGCCCACCTTACAATTACCAATTACCAATTAACAATTACCAATTACCAATTACCAAAATATGATATTATTAATTTTGCGTTTACCTACTTAAAGCAGGATTTTTTGTAATGAAAACATTAGAAGAACTTAGCGCGATCGCACGTTCGGTCGGCTGGGGTGCAGCAGATATATTACAATCCTATTATCGGGGTGGTTTGAGGGCTGATAACCTTAACATTCAAGAAAAAAGTGATGGGCCAGTTACCGCCGCAGATATTGCTGTTAATTCCTATATCTTGGAGCAATTGCAAACCGTTTTAGATGATCGAGAATTTGGTTATCTCAGCGAAGAAACTTACAAATTCCATTTAGCAGAACACGGTCAAGCTCCTTTACCCCAGCGTTGGGTTTGGATTATTGACCCTCTTGACGGTACTCGCGATTTTATTGACCGCACGGGCGAATATGCAGTACATATTGCTTTGGTTTACGACGGTAGACCAGTCTTAGCAGTTGTAGCTTGGCCGGAAGCTCAAAAACTTTATTCAGCTATTAAGGGCGGCGGTGCTTTTGTCGAAAATCGAGACGGTTTGCCCGTACAATTGTACGTATCTAGACGGAGTGCGATCGCAGATTTATCTCTGGTAGTGAGCCGCACTCACCGCGATGAACGCTTTAATAAATTATTACAACAATTACCAATTCAAAATCAGCTTGCAGTCGGTAGCATTGGCTGCAAAATTGCGACTATTATCGAGCAGCGAGCTGATGTTTACATTGCCCTTTCTGGTAAATCTGCTCCCAAAGATTGGGACTTAGCCGCCCCAGAATTAATTCTCACAGAAGCAGGCGGTCAATTGACCCATTTTGATGGCACTCCTTTGCATTATAATCAGGGGGATATCAATCAATGGGGAGGGCTGTTAGCTACTAACGGTCTCTGTCACAGAGAGCTTTGTCATCAAGCGCAAAAACTTTTAGCAGAGATAGATAGTCCTTAATGCTTGGGGGACAAAGTTGTGAGTGGGAAGGGGTAGGGACGGGGCCATTGGTGTCAACTTAAGCTGAAAGCCCGCCAGAGGTTAAAACCCCTGGCTAATAAATTAAGTCCTCTGAAGAGGACTAACTAAATTTAAAAGTTTTCTTAGTCCTCTTCAGAGGACTTGATCTTTCAGACAGGGGTTTTAACCCCTGTAGGAGTCAGGGTTTGACCTTAAGTTGACACCAATGGGGCACTATCCCTACCTCATTATCGTTTTTTCAAGAATGAAACAGCTCTGCTAAAAGGGAAGGGGAGAATATATCGATTGCTTTATCATAGATAGAACAATCTTGGCGTGATTTAGGTCACAGGAAATACTTAAAGTTGTCACGGGGCTAGACCTAGTAAAATCACTGAGAAGACTTCGGTTAGAACCGATAATCATAATAGTTAGAAAGTTATTGTTGACTTGGAGTTGCTCGCAAATCTAGATATGAAAAACTTAACTGAAACCTTTGTAAATAATTCTTTGAACAGCGCAACCCCTAAAGATGCAGCTATCCCCGATCCAGGGGAATGGGTTGAAGAGCATCATTTCCTCGCTAGCTTTGTTCACACCCTCACGCATTTGAAGCACGCATTCCCTGATAGTATCTTCCACGAAGATGAAGAGGACTCTGCCGAGGGGCAATTATTGATTGACGGCAATACTAGAGATTTACTGAAAGCTAACTACACTGACGATCGCTGGCAGTATTTGGAAAATTACTTATTGGCGTGGGAAGCTTAGAATTTATCTCAGGCGTTTTGCCATGTAGATATCGGGTTTTCCAAGTCCGTTGGCATCAGGCATTACTCCGACGATCGCGAAACCCACTTTTTGATAAAACTCGTAAGGATGGCACCGCAAATTTCTAATTTTAGCGATGTGTTCCCCAATATTCGGATAAAGATTGATATTGGAAAGGGTGGTCTGATTTTCTTCATCATCCGTACCTACCCAGAGAGTAATTGCGCCGCGTTTTCTCACCTCCGCCTCTAAGTCATTAACTAGCGATCGCCCAATTCCTTGTCTGCGAAACCCCGCTTTCACTACTAGGGGGTGCAGTTCCCAAACATTCCCGTCATATTGCTCGATCCCGCCAATCCAACCTAAAACCGTACCGCGATCGTCAACCGCCACGCGACTGATCCGATCTACTCCTAAAGATGCTTGCACTTCTTGCAAAGCAACATCTAGATGCGGCCAAGCATTAGGCCAGAGTTCTGTTAACCATTGTGCCAACTGTTGAATAATCTCTTTATCCGCAGCCTGCAAATTGTTAATTTTTATATCCATTAATCCAAAATTAGATGCGATCGCCCCTTCCCTGCGGCTCCTTGACCCTTAAACTTATACAACTGAGTAAGCGATCGCCCTAACCTCCTTAAGCAGAAAGGCATCTCCTACTCTTGTCGCCTCAAAACTCATACACCCGATTGGTCTAGCTACTCCAGGGTTTAAGATTGCAAAGAACCAAGTATGGGCGGGGCGGGTTTATAAGATTTGTCGATACCTAGCAAATACCTCGGCGAACCCGCCCCCACGGAACTTAATATTATACAATTCCCAATCAAACGGATTTGATATCACAACTCCAAACTTTTAAAAGCTTTCGTACCAAAGGTAACACTTTTTGCTAAACTGATAAGCTGAGAAATAATATGCACAAGGATGGCTAGGGATGTCAGCAGCCGCACAAGTTACCGACTCTACCTTTAAGCAGGAAGTGCTTGAGAGCGAAGTTCCAGTTTTAGTGGACTTCTGGGCTCCCTGGTGTGGCCCCTGCCGTATGGTCGCACCTGTCGTAGATGAAATTGCCCAGCAGTATGACGGGCAGGTGAAGGTAGTTAAAGTTAATACAGACGAGAACCCCAACGTCGCCAGCCAATACGGTATCCGCAGCATTCCGACGCTGATGATATTCAAAGCCGGTCAACGGGTTGATATGGTGGTGGGTGCAGTCCCCAAGACTACACTCTCCAACACTTTAGAAAAGTACCTTTAACTCTAAGTGCGGTCTAGTCCCCGACTGTCGCCGACGGCATCTTGGGGACAAATCGCACCGTAGAGTCGGAATTGGCGGCAGTCCTAGTCTGTACTGAGATGAAACTGATTTTGCATAAATTCCACTTCAAGCGCGGCAAATCAGTCGAGCTTAAACTTTTTATGTTTGCTTAGCGCCTCAAAATTTTGGCTTAAAGGCGCATTTTCAATAAATAGTTACAGCTCTGCTCGTTGGGAAAATTTTAATGAGTTCCTCATCCTCTGGCCAAGCAATTGAGTCCCTCCAGGCCGAGGTGACTGATTTGATTAATCAGCTACCAAATTTAAAGCACGAAGTGTGGATTGCGGGATCGCTCTCAACGATCGCACGCATGGCGGGGGAAGAACTCGATCGCCTCGACTGGAAAATCATCGCTGCTTCTCTGCTAGATATGGAGAGAGCGTTTAAGCTTTTTTACCCCTACCGCCACATTCGCAAAATAGCGATCTTCGGCTCTGCCAGAGTGTCGGCAGATAGTCCAGAATACGCGATGGCGAGGGATTTTGCCAGTGCGATCGCCAAACAGGGGTTTATGGTGGTGACAGGGGGCGGCGGTGGAATTATGCAGGCGGGGAATGAAGGTGCGGGTGCAGAACATTCTTTTGGGTTGAATATTCAATTACCTTTCGAGCAAGGTTCTAACCCCTTTATCGCAGGCGATCGCAAATCACTTACATTTAAATATTTCTTTACTCGCAAGTTATTTTTCCTACGGGAAAGTGATGCTTTGGCTTTATTTCCCGGTGGTTTCGGCACTCTGGACGAAACTTTTGAGTGTTTAACTTTGATTCAGACGGGCAAATTTGGCCCTGCACCTGTGGTATTGATCGATCGCCCTGGTGGGGACTATTGGCATGATTGGAATGCTTTTATTTGCAAGCAAATGATGGGTCGCGGTTTAATTAGTAAGCACGATCCCAGCCTTTACACGATTACGGATAGCTTGGATGTGGCTTGTGATGCGATCGCCAGTTTCTACCGAGTTTATCACTCCAGCCGCTACGTGGAAGATCGGCTTGTCATCCGTCTCAAGTCTGAGTTATCCGATGAGGATGTCGAACAGTTAAATACTGATTTCAGTGACATTCTGGTTAAGGGAAAAATTGAAAAAAGCAAAGCTTTACTTCCAGAATTAGGTGATGAAACTGCCGATTTGCCGCGCTTAGTTTTGTATTTTACTCAGCGAGATTTGGGGAGACTTTATCAGTTGATCGCCCATATCAATCAATTGGGTGCGGGCTCTCCGGCGGCGGCTCATCCAGAAGAAAAGTAGGACAGGATATATTGTTTGAACGCAGGTTGCATTGTAAAAACTGTTTCCGATTCACAACTTATTTTGTCAATCGTTCGCCGTCTCTCTAAGGATTGTATTGCCTTGAGTAAGTCAGCGTGGTTGCCTTGAAAGAACAAAGTTTAGCTATGTTAATATACAAAAAGTATATTTTGAATTTTTAATCTATTATGAGTTTAACCTCAATCTTGTCAGATCGAAATAATCAAGAACTTCGAGACAAATTTAAGAAAGAATTCCCAATCCCAAGTTTTAATTTAAAGGCGGAACTTAAAGCACCACCTTTGACAAATAATTATGGAATTGTTGGGACAGCTTTTGACTATTTACTTCGCCTCTATTTACAGCACCACAATGAAGACACTTTGATTCAAACAGGTTCTTGGGTGGCAGATGGTGTATTTGAACGTTTATCTCAAAGACTTTTAGGGTCAACAGAAGTAGCAACAGGTTTTCATCGTGACAAAGTATTCAAAACAAAAGACCTTTTAACAATTATCACTAACCAGTATGAACAGACAAAGGTTAATCATGAAAAATATGTTAAGGATGGACTGATAACTGATGAATTAGTTTCCAATACAATTTTTCTTGCAAAACTTGATGTGTGTTATAGAGCAGGTATTATCGACTCAAATTTCGACAATCATAACCCTGAAGACATCAAAGACCTAAAATCAATCATTTCACTTGTTGACCATAAAAAATTCCAAGTTAAAGAAAAATGCTATTTGAATCCAACGTTTGGTCGAGGATCAGCGTTAGTTGGCGGCGCAGATGCTGACCTTATTATTGACAATACTCTAATTGACATAAAAGTAACTAAATACCTTAAATTAGAAAGAAACCATATTAATCAAGTTTTAGGCTATTACCTTTTATCACTGATTGATGGTATAAATAGTAATCCCAATGACATAGCAATTGAAAACATTGGAATATATTTTGCCAGACACGGAGAGTTGTGGACTATTCCTGTTGTTCAATTTGGTGATAAACAAAAATTTGAAATTTTCCAAGAATGGTTTATTTCTTATCTTTATAGTAAAAGACCGGGATTATCGCTATTAGATATGCTGACCTTCAAAGAAGAAACATAAAAAGAACAGGAAAAGACCAAATCAAAGGGAAAGAAAAAAACATTGACTGGGAGCAAAAAAACAAAGACTGTGGTCCAATCAAAATCAAAGATCGCAAAAAAAGAGGACAAAAGCTAAAAATAAAGAGCGAGCGCTCTTTATAAGTCAATACGGTTCAGTTAAAAACAATTTGACTTCTAAAAGATGACTATATTTCCCATAAAATCGTGAGATTAAATTGGTTGGAGAGCGTTAACTGAACCGTATTGCTTTATAAGTAACTACTGATACTCTACTATCGCTGCGATCGCCCTAGCAACTTCCTCCATATCAGTAGAGGAAACTTCTCCTATTTTACGAATGAATCTTTGTACATCCATACCCCGCAATTGCAAGACATCCACTGCTGAAACTTTCGTTAAACCATTAGCAATATCTGGCTCAATCTTAACGTGCCAGATATTGCCAGCATAATATTCTTTCCAATCTGTAATCGGTGTACCCAATTTCAGTGGTAACTTGCCAACACTATTAGAACTTACCACTACAGACAGACGAATTTTTCTGATTTCTGCTCCCACTGTTGGGTCAAAATTAGTCAACCAAATATCACCCCGTTTAGGAAAAAGAGAGTTAGTAGTCAATTAAATCTCCCGCTTCTAATTCTTGCCATTCTCTATCTTCCTGGTAATGTTGCAACATTACCTCAGCTTGTTTTGCTAGAATATTTCGCCTCTCTTCTAGTGGCAATTGCATAAATTCTTGGCGACTGGGATAGTTCGCTAGTGTTGGTATTTCTAAAGCCATCTCCGTCTGCGGCTTTTGAGTCTTACGCTCAGAAATAAATGCTTCTATTCGCTCCCCTTCTACTTCTTCCGCTGCAATATCAGCATCAATTTCATCTCGATTAGCATGGTAATAAGTCAAAGCTGCATAAACTTGAGTGAGAGTTAAATACTCGATGCGTTCGGCAATTTCTTCTGCGGTCAAACTTTGCTTGTACCAAATAGCAATGCGACGGACTGTAACACCCGTTCCTGCAATGATTGGACAGCCACCATGTATGTCAGGCTGACTGGTAATGAGAGTGCCAATATCTGTGATTGTTGACAAGATTTTCTCCTCGCCAATTTATGATTGTTCTCCATCTAGGATAGCACTGTCAGAGCCAGAGCGATCGCCCTTTCGCCACTTGCATTCTCAACTCTTAAAATGGTATATTACCAAAGGTATTATTAAAAGTAGCTTATGGCTCAAATCTCTATCTCCCTAACCGATGACCTGATCGCATACCTAGACCAAAAAGTTGAGAATCGCAGCGTCCTAATAGAATCTATCTTAAAACAATGGCAGCAGCAGCAAGAAGCTCAAGCCTTAGCAGATGCTTGCAGATTAGTTGATGAACTTAATTTAGGTTGGGATAGTGAATGGCAAACGCAAGCAATTGTTGACGAACTTAATTATTGATTTTAATTATTGATTTTATTCCCCTCTTCCCCTAGTTCCTAGCTATAAAACTTGGTTTTACACAGATTCTCATCTTGGAGTTTTTACCATGTTTCCTTATGAAAAATTTACCATTAATACTTCCCTACATCCTGAGATAGTCCGTCAAAAATTACTAGCAGTTGTAGAACCTAGAAAAGCAATTCGATGGAAGATAAACAATTATGAAAAACCTTATGAGGGTGAAGTTGGCGACCATTCTTTTGAAATTAATCGCATCATCAATTATCGGAACTCTTTTTCACCTATAATTAAAGGAAGAATTTACCCTGAAGGCATGGGTAGCAAAATTGATATTAAGATGGCAATGCACCCTTCTGTCATAGTGTTTATGTCAATTTGGTTAGGGCTAGTAGGAAGTAGCTGGATATTGTCTGCGATTGCTATGATTGAGGAAGGAAAGTTTGACTCATCTATATTTGGAGTATCTGGGATGTTGCTGGGTTGTTTGTTATTGCCGTTAATTGGCTTTAAGCCGGAAGCAAATGACTCTAAGAAATTCTTGATTGATTTACTATACATATCCAGAAATTAGATATCAAGTCAAGCATCGCAAGGGTTTTAGATTAATTGTGAAAAATATTTACTAAATTTAGATGTTAAAGGAAACTAACACGGACTATGAATAATTTATTTATCCAATACTTTCAAATGTTAGCTCAGTACAATGCACTTGCTAATCGCAGAGTTTACGATGCTTGTGCAAAACTATCTGATACTGAGCGCAAAAAAACGCGCCAAGCATTTTTTAAAAGCATTCACGGTACGCTCAATCACATCATGGTAGGCGATAGAATTTGGCTGACAAGATTTGAAGGTGGCAAGATTCAGTCAACTGGACTTGATGCAATTCTATATGAAGATTTTGAGGAGCTTACTGCTGCTAGAATCTTAGAAGATGCCCGAATTGAAGCTTTTGCCTCTGGTTTGACTGAGGAATTTTTGGCAGGGAATCTTCAATATCGCAATAATCAGGGTTTAATTTATACAGATCCAATTAGTTTATTATTACCGCATTTCTTTAACCACCAAACCCATCACCGAGGACAAATTCACGATATGTTAACGCAAACAGATGTGACTCCGCCAGTGCTGGATATGCACAGAGTGATTAGACCAAATCCAGATGAATCATTAAAATAGACCTATGCGGCAGGCATCCTGCCTGCCCCACAAGGTTTATTAGAGAATTTAAGAAAGAACTCCCACAGGGCATTCTACTTTTGTGCCGCCTAAGCCGCAATAACCGCCGGGATTTTTGGCTAAGTATTGCTGATGGTAGCCTTCTGCATAGTAGAACTCAGGAGCGTCTAAAATCTCAGTTGTAATCTCGCCGTAACCCGCTCCTGAAATGGCTTTTTGATAAGCATCCCGTGTAGCTTTAGCCAGCTTTTTCTGACTATCTGAATAGACATAAATGCCTGAACGATACTGGGTTCCAGTGTCATTTCCTTGACGCATTCCTTGGGTGGGATTGTGACTTTCCCAAAACACTTTCAAGAGTGTTTCGTAACTAACAACTTTCGGGTCAAACACCACTAACACTACTTCGTTGTGGCCAGTTTTGCCCGAACAAACTTCTTGATATGTGGGGTTAGGTGTTATCCCTGCGGCGTAGCCGACGGCGGTGGTAAAAACTCCTTCTAATTGCCAGAATTTGCGTTCGGCTCCCCAAAAACAACCCAGACCAAAAATTGCCATTTCCATGCCTTCTGGAAAAGGAGCTTTGAGGGGATTGCCGTTGACGAAGTGACGAGAGGGTACAGGCATGGATTCTGCTCGTCCTGGCAATGCTTCTTCTTTTGTAGGCAGGGTTAGCTTTTTGCCCAATCCGAATATGGCCATAAGTTCTAATTTTGTTTGAGTGACAGCTTTACGTTCCTTAATAATAGCACTTTTGATTTGAAGTTGCTAGAAACGATCTAAGCTGTTAGGCATCTAAACTGAATTTTTAGATGCTAAAATCAAGTGCATTAAACCATCGATTAAGCGATCGCGCTCCATGGGGATAATCTCTGCACCGTGCAGGATCTCTTGGGTCATCAGATAATATACTACTGACCCAATAAAAATTCGCGCCGTTGCTTCTGGATCGGGTAGATTCAACTCTGGGTGAGAACTTAAGTAATAAGTTAGTCGCTGTATGCCAATTTTGGCGAAGTTGCTAATAAACATTTGTGCTAATTCGGGAAAACGCCCCGACTCGCCCACGACTAATCTAATAAATATCAGAAACTCGGCATCGCATTTCTTGTGTTCGAGCAAAGTCAGGGCTAATTGCCGCAGAGCTTGCTCTGGGTTCTCTGATTCCAGTTGAATATACAGAATTTTTTCTTCCGCCAACCGCTGCATCAAGGCACTAAATAACCCTTCTTTATCCTTAAAGTGGCTGTATACCGTCGCTTTGGACACTCCCGCCGCCGTCGCCACTCGATCCATGCTCGTTGAGGCGTACCCGTGAGTCAAAAACTCCTGCATTGCTCCCAGTAGGATTTTTTCGCCCTTGTTAACGGTGGTGGTGGGGTCTAGTTCGTTAAGTTTTGTTCGTTTCATCTTGGTTCTATAAAAGTTTGTTGTGGGGGTTGACATGATTATACTGGACAGTTTAGTATAAGTTTAACACAAAACTAAACCGTGTAGTTCTTCACTGAGGTGTGTAATGGTACACCGCGCCACCGTCGAAGGTTTCTTCTCAACTCCGTCTCTCACCCGCCAACTCCTGACCCTAGCCGCAGTCACAACTCTAGCGGCTGCTGGTGGAACTGCTTACGTGCTGCGATCGCACTCTCCCCAAGAAGTCGCCACCGCCGCCGCCCCTCAAATCACTACCGTCACAGCCTTGGGAAGACTGGAACCCCAAGGGGAAGCGATCGCGCTTTCCGCCTCCAGTTCCGCTGAAGGCAATCGCATCGACAAACTGCTGGTAAAAGAAGGAGATTGGGTAAAAACAGGACAAACGATCGCCATCCTTGATAGTCGCGATCGCCTGTTGGCAGCCTTAGAGCAAGCACAACAACAAGTGCGAGTCAGCCAAGCCAAACTCGCCACAGTTAAAGCGGGGGCAAAAAGCGGAGAAATCCAAGCCCAAGAAGCCGCGATCGCGCGTTTACAAGCCGAAAGGCGCACGGATATTGAAGCCGCCGAAGCCGTACTCAACCGCTTAGAAGCCGAACGACGCACGGATATTGAAGGACAAAAAGCTGCGATCGCCCGCATCCAAGCCGAAAAAGAAGGCGAAATCGCAGGTCAAGAAGCCGCGATCGCCCGCCTTAAAGCCGAACTCGAAAACGCCAAAACCGAAGCCCAGCGCTACGAACAACTCAACCAAGAAGGAGCCATTTCTACTCAACAACGAGACAGCAAACAGCTAACATTTGAAACCGCGCAACAGAAACTCAACGAAGCCCGAACCAACCTGACCCGCATCCATTCCTCCCGCCAACAACAACTCAACGAAGCCGAGGCCAAACTCAGCCAAATTTACCAATCACGCGCCTCCCAAATCGACGAAGCCAAAGCCAAACTCAACCAAGCCCAAACAGCACAACGCGCCCAGATTATCGAAGCTGAAGCGAACCTCGATCGCATCTCCGAAATCCGGCCCACCGACATCCAAACCGCAGAAGCCGAAGTCAGCGCCGCGATCGCCACCGCCAAGCAAGCCCAAGCCAACCTCGACCTCGCCTACATCCGCGCCCCCAAAGACGCGCAAGTGCTCAAAATTTACACCTATCCAGGGGAAAAAGTCGGTAATGATGGCATCGTCCAACTCGGACAAACTCACAATATGTACGCCGTAGCTGAAGTCTACGAAAGCGATATTGAAGGAATAAAAATTGGGCAAAAAGCTAAAATTACCAGCACTTCTTTAAGCGGCGAATTGCAGGGAACAGTCGAACAAATTGGGCTACAAGTTCTCAAACAAAATGTAATTAATGCCGATCCTTCCGCCAACATTGACGGTCGCATTATTGAAGTAAAAATCCGGTTAAATGAAACCTCTAGCCAGAAAGTTGCAGGATTAACAAATTTGCAAGTCAAGGTGGTAATTGAAAAATGATTGGATTAATTAAACACCTACAAGAACTCCAGCGTCGCACTCCTTTAGGATGGCTGCAACTCAGTCACGACAAAGGGAGAATGTTAGTAGCAACTGCCGGAATTGCCTTTGCAGATATCCTGATGTTTATGCAGTTTGGCTTTCAAAATGCCCTTTATAGCAGTAATACTCGGCTGCACCAAGTCCTCGATGCTGACATAGTTTTAATCAGTCCCCAAGCTCAAAACCTGATCAACTTATCAGACTTTCCGAGGCGGCGTTTATATCAAGCCATGAACGTGCCAGGAGTGGAATCAGCAGATGTTTTTTATGCCAAAGTAGCCCGCTGGAAAAACCCCCAAACACGCGAAAAAAGTTCTATATTAGTAATTGGTTTTAACCCGGAACGTCCAGCCTTTGACTTGCCAGAATTAAAACAGAATACGGGAGATATTAAACTCCCGGATACAGTTTTATTTGACCAAGGTTCAAGAGGAACTTACAAAGAGGCGATCGCGCAAATTCAACAGGGAAAAACCGTTACAACAGAAATAGATCGGCGCACAATTACGATTAGTGGCTTATTCAATGTTGGCGCATCTTTTGCCGCTGATGGTAGCATAATGACCAGCGATCAAAACTTTCTGCGGTTATTTCCTAAACAAGAAGCTAGTAGCATTAATGCAGGTTTAATTTATTTGAAAGCTGGTGCCGATCCTTTGCAGGTACAAACAGCATTAAAAGCTTACCTACCAAATGATGTTAAAGTATTGACAAAAACAGAATTTATTGAATTTGAAAAACAATATTGGTTTACCAATACAGCCATTGGTTTTGTCTTTAATATAGGCGTAGCAATGGGTTTTATGGTAGGTGTGATTATCGTCTATCAAGTGCTTTCTACGGATGTCAGCGATCATTTGGCTGAATATGCGACTTTTAAAGCAATGGGATACCGTAGTATGTATTTACTTAGTATCGTTTTTGAAGAAGCTTTAATTCTTTCTCTTCTGGGATTTTTGCCGGGAGTTGGAATTTCTGTAGGGCTTTATTCCTTAACCAGAAAAGCTACAAACTTACCCATGTATATGACGTTAATCAGAGCTTTTATGGTATTAAGTTTAACTCTGATTATGTGTGTAATTTCCGGTGCGATCGCAACTCGGAAACTGCAAGCAGCAGATCCGGCTGACATATTTTAGCTAATTGCTAATAGCTAATATCAAGTTCGTTTAATTGTGACTTGCATAATATCGAGTTTTGTAGGGGCGGGTTCGCCTAAATATTTGATACATACCGATAAACTGGATAAACCCGCCCCGGCCATGCTTATCTGTTGCTACTTACTAAAATTATCTCTGATATTAAGTCTGGTAACAGGAAACTTGGGTGGGGGGGGCGGGTTTATAAAATTTGTCGCTACTTTTGCAATATCTGGGCGAACCCGCCCCTACAAAATTTGACAGAATACAAGCCTGGATCGAGCCGTTCACTAACTCAATTAATCGCTATGAAATCCATAGAAATAGACTACAAAACAGATAAAAATTCAACTGTAAACTTTCCATCTCAGCCTGTGATTGACATTCACGAACTTAACCACTATTTCGGTGAAGGACAACTAAAAAAGCAGGTATTATATGATATCAACCTCGAAATTAATGCTGGAGAAATTGTCATTATGACAGGGCCATCTGGCTCAGGCAAAACAACCCTTTTAACCTTAATAGGAGGATTGCGATCCGCACAGATAGGAAGCATCAAAATTATTGGTAAAGAACTGTGCGGTGCTAGTGAAGAAAAATTAGTGCAGGCGCGGCGCAAAACAGGTTATATTTTCCAAGCACATAATTTACACCGGAGTTTAACAGCGTTACAAAACGTACAAATGGGATTAGAGTTACATCGAGAGATATCTAAAGCAGAAATGCGCGATCGCGCAGAAAAAATGTTAGGATTAGTCGGGTTAGAACAACGCATCAATTATTATCCCGATGACTTGTCTGGCGGTCAAAAGCAACGAGTTGCGATCGCGCGTGCTCTCGTTAGTCAGCCGCAAATAGTCTTAGCAGATGAACCTACCGCCGCACTCGATAGCAAATCTGGGCGAGAAGTAGTAAATTTAATGCAGAAACTGGCTAAAGAACAAAGTTGTACAATTTTGTTAGTAACTCATGATAATCGAATTTTAGACATTGCCGATCGCATCGTTGATATGGAAGATGGGAAATTAACATCAGAGAATTAAGTAGGTATTTAGTTTGGAGGGTAAACAGTTCTGCCATATTCCCATAACTTGAATATTTGAATTACCGAGTTTCATTAAAAATATTATTGATGCCTCAAATTGTCCAATCTTCTATTGCCAACCCTGCCACTTTCCCGAAATCTCGATGATTGCGGGTTAACAGAATCACTTTACGAGACAGTGCAATTGCTGCGATTCTTGCATCCATCTTTGCCAGTTGGAGCCGTTGTGACTTTAATTGCTCAAATGTCGTAGCTGCATCCGCATCGAATGAGATGAGGGGCAATACTTTAAAATCACTAACCAGTCCCGCCATCATCTCATATCCTTTCACTATGTCATTTAGAGTGCGATCGCGATTAATATAGGCGTGACAGCCAAGCATTTGTTCGTGAAAGGTGACAATTGATACGGCAAAATCTGATAGTGGGTATTGAGCCATGCGTGTTGAAAGGTTGCTATAATCCTTCCCAGTTTGACGTTGAAGAATGCTGAGATGGTCTGTATCCAATAAATATTTCATCGCTCGTCTTCCGATTCCATCACAGACTCATCCCCTTGGCGAATTGCTCGTCCTAATGCCAGTACCTCATCAAAAGCTGGTTCATCTTTGAAAGATCCTGTAATTTGTTGTAGCCAATTTGTTGGTTGAGGATTTGCCACTTGTTTCTGCAATTCGGTAATTGCTGCTTCTACTGCTGCTATTCGTTCTTCTAAAGAGGTGTTGGTTAGCATTGGTGTTTGTCTTAATAAATTGTTTTTCTGTGAAGGATTAGGCTGATTCCAGCATAAACTCTGAGCGTCTCTTGCCTTGCACTCGAGCCGCACGATCGATTAGATCGCGTTGATTTTGCTTCGCTCGGATGTTGATTGTAACATCGCAGATCTGGCTAAATGACTCTTCAGTTTCTGAGGGGTACATAACGCTTACCTCAATAGGAGACTCTTCTAATTTAACTGTTTTGTATATACAATGTCAACACATTTGGATTTTTTCACGGTGTGCGCGGTAGTAAACGCGATTTGATGAAAATCTCGATCCCACTTATACCAATTTATCAAGATCGAATTGAATTTTTTATCTCTCTTTTGAGTAATTTTTGTTCAGAATAGTTTTACGTTACTCAAAGGATGTTTTCTAGTCAAATCATAATAGTTTATAGGGGAAAGTATTGGGAAATAAGGCTTGATCTTTGGGTGGTGTGAGTCGGCGATCGCATTGTTGATATGGAAGATGGAAAATTAACATCAGAGAATTAAGTAGGGCTTGCTTTATAGTGTAGGCGATATTAAAAAAAACATCGAAACTGCTAGAAACATACAGCAGATTGCAAGCTTATGTGTGGATGCAAGCTAGTATGTATCTATTCCCAAAGGCTCAGCAACCAGATCGTTAAAGATGAGATAATTTATTACTTTTGAAAGAAGCAGCAAAATTAATACCTAAGTTAATATAGGAGAAAATAATAAAAGTAGGCTAAGCAATCATGACAGAAACTAACGGAAGCCAACGCAAACGAGTTGCTATCCTGATTGAAAACGGAGTTGAAGATTCAGAGTTTCAAGTACCTTATAATGGGCTAAAACAAGCAGGTTTTGAGGTAGTTGTCCTTGGTTCGCGCATGAATGAAAAGTATGCAGGCAAACAAGGCAAAGTTGCCATGCAAGCTGATGGAACTACTACTGAAACGCGGGCAGAAGATTTCGATGCAGTAGTTATTCCTGGTGGTATGGCTCCAGATATAATGCGGACAAATCCCAACACAGTGCGCTTTGTAACTGAGGCAATGCAGCAAGGAAAATTAGTTGCTGCTGTTTGTCACGGGCCGCAACTTTTGATTGAAGGTGATTTGCTAAAAGGCAAAAAAGCAACTGGTTTCCATGCCATCCGCAAGGATATGATCAACGCGGGAGCTGAGTATATCAATGAAGCTTTGGTGATTGACGGCAATCTTATTACTTCTCGACAACCGGGAGATTTGGCAATATTTACTACTGCAATTCTTGCTCGTCTCGGTTACGGTGGAAAAGAGGCAGCTTTACCCGAAGAAAATGATGTGAATGCAGAATGGTGGAAGCTAGCAACTGCTTGGGGTGGCTCCACAAAAGGGGATATTGTTAAAGGTTTGAACACGGCTTTAACAGGCGAGCGTTATTCGTGCCAAGCTTTTGAGCATTATGGGGAAAAAACTTCCGATGTTGAATTGCGAGCGCTATTGCACGACATGGTTCACAATAAACAGCATCACATCCAACTCCTAGAAGCACGTCTTGATGCTTTGGGTGAAAAACAGTCAATTTCTGCACAGGCTGCGGATAAATTTGCTTCCTTAAAAGCTTCGCTTCAAGGAACTGATGAAATGTTTCTTTTGCGGAGTACCTTGGGCGATTTGCAAACAGGAATTGTTGATATCAATAACCTGCGGGCGAAGTTCACAGATCCAGTATCAACCGACATTTTTACTCAGATTGAATTGGATCTCTCGAAGTATGAACAGTGTCTAGCGGAACTTTACCGATCGCGCATGGGAACGCAAGAAGTTAAACCTGCAAAACCATCTACTAACCCTGCGGTGAAGATGTCTTAATTGTGGTCTTGCCAAACTGATAAACTGTTCCCATTTAGGTATGTACAGGACTTCGCACGATTACGTAACGCCGCCATCTTGGCGGTGAGTTTACCACCAGAATGGCGGCTTTACGGATAGTTTTGCCTAAGTCCTATATTTAGTTGCGCTTCAGCGCTTTTAAGAGGCTTCTTAAGAGCGCTGAAGCTTAATTACTTACCTTTGATTATGGCGTATTATTTTGAGAAAGTTGCCAACATTCCTGCGCGATCGCCCAGTCTTCCTGGGTATGAATCACCAAAACCCTTACTGCTGAATCAGCCATCGCAATATCTTCATTCATTGGCGATCGCCCATTCTTATCCACATCCAATTTTAAACCCAAAAACCCCAAATTTTCACAAGCAGCAGCCCTCACAACCGCCGAATGTTCCCCCACCCCTGCGGTGAAAATCAAAGCATCTAAACCGCCTAAACTCGCTACCATAGCGCCAATATAAGAGCGTAAGCGATGGATATAAATATCTAAAGCTAGTTGAGCGCGATCGCTACCCTTGGCGATCGCATCCATAATCATCCTTAAATCTCCCGATACCCCAGAAATTCCTAATAAACCCGAACCCCGATTCAAAATCCGATCTAATTTTTCCCCCGTACATTCAGACTGTCGCAACAGGTGAATCAAAATACCAGGATCGACAGATCCTGAGCGACTACCCATCATTAAACCATCTAAAGGTGTGAAACCCATTGTGGTGTCAATACTTCTACCTTCGCGAATTGCAGCAAGAGAACAACCATTTCCCAAATGACAGTTAATCAGCCGTAATTCTGCCAAATCTAGACCTAGAATTTGAGCCGCACGCTGAGCACAAAATTGGTGACTAATACCGTGAAAACCATAGCGCCTAATTCCCTGTTCTAGCCACTCATAAGGGCCGGGATAAACATACGCAGCCGGAGGTAATTGTGAATGAAAAGCAGTATCAAAAACTGCCACTTGCGGCACATTTCCTAAACTTTTTTCAATCGCTTCGATCCCTTCCAAATTGGCAGGATTGTGAACGGGAGCGAACACAGCTAAACGCGCGATCGCCTCTTTTACTTCCGGGGTAATAAACGTGCTTTGCTGATATTCTTGTCCGCCATGTACCACCCGATGACCAACAATATCAATCTCACTGGGATCTTCAATAACTTGAGTTTCACCATTCCAAAGTGTCTTCAACATCTCAAAGATAGTATTCGTGCGAAAATCTGCTTCAAACTCCTCTTCAACCTTTTTACCTTGAGCATTTTTTACTTTCAATTCTGCTGTACCTTCGTGGTGAGTCCAGTCAATTGCAGCTTCCCATATCGGCTCTAAAGGTTCGTTAGGAATTGTGTCTTTGACTTCGTAAAGGCAACTTTTTTGACTGCTCGATCCGGCATTTAATACTAATATTTTCATAAGGGCTAATCGCTAATTGCTAATTGTTAATTGTTAACTTGTAAGGTGGGCGCTCGCCGCAAAAAGTCTGTAATTCATAGCTAGAGATGGTTGAGGCGAGCGCCCACCCTACTTTTAATTGCTAACAACTAACAACTAACAACTAACAAATAACAACTAACTCCCTGGTAAAGAACGCAGACTCTCATCCATGTAAGAGCGATCGCCTAAAACCTCCAACATCGGGCCATGAACGTCAAACTTGACCATGCTAACAGAACCAGCTAAGGCATTAACGCGATCGCGATAACGACCCAAATCAATCCCTAACAAACTACAAAGTATAATTCTAATAGTTGCCTTGTGGGAAACAACCAACACATTCCCATCCCGATATTTTTCCTCAATTTCTGCGATTACAAGGGAGGATCTACTAGCAATATGCACCGCAGTTTCGCCACCATTCGGGGCATTCCACGCGGGTTCAGTCATCCAGTTAATATAATCATTTAGATAGTTTTCTTTGACAAATTCTAGCGTTTTTCCCTCCCATTCACCATAGCGGATTTCTTTTAGTCCATCCCGCAATTGCATCTCAATTCCTACTGCATCGCACAATGGCTTTGCTGTAGCGATAGTTCGTTTCATCGGACTTACATAAACTGCTGTCCAAGGTAAAGAAGAGTACGCAGCACCAAAAGCTTCCGCCATCTTAGTACCTTCAGGAGTTAAATCAGGATCGAGATCGCCGCAGTAACCACCTGTGCGACTGTAAATTGTTTCTCCGTGACGTAAAAAATACAGTTTTAAACTCATAAATTCTTGCTGAATATAGTGCTAAATTTAGCTAAACGTAGGGTGGGCGCTCGCCGCTAAAAGGGATGTTTCTCATAGCCAGAGATTATTGTCGGCGAGCGCCCACCTTACAATTTTATCCCTAACTATTAGGTAATTACTGTTGGTTGTTCCCGCCCTGTGAGAGTACGAATTTGGGCAATTTCATCGGCAATTGCAATCAAACTTCCTAATGCTTCTTGCGTATCAATATCATGTTTTGCCGCATTTGGCTCGTAACTTTCCAGATAAATCCTTAAGGTTGCGCCTTGGGTTCCCGTACCTGAAAGGCGGAAAATAATGCGCGAACCATCGGTAAATCCGATCCGAATTCCTTGCTTTTCGCTAATACTACCATCAATCGGATCGGTATAGCTAAAATCATCAGCATATTCTACCTGATATTGACCGAATTGCTTACCTTTCAAGCTAGAAAATGCAGCGCGAACATTAGCAATTAAAGTATTAGCTTTGTCGCTATCTACTCCTTCGTAGTCATGGCGAGAGTAGTAATTGCGACCGTAAGTTTTCCAGTGTTCCCGCACGATTTGCTCGACTGATTTCTTCTGGGCAGCGATAATATTCAACCAGAATAATACCGCCCATAGTCCATCTTTCTCGCGGACGTGATTGGAACCAGTGCCGAAACTTTCTTCGCCGCACAAAGTGGCTTTATCGGCATCTAAAAGATTGCCAAAGAATTTCCAACCTGTAGGAGTTTCGTAGCAGTCAATTCCGAGTTTAGCAGCCACGCGATCTGCTGCTGCTGAAGTAGGCATAGATCGCGCTATTCCTGTTAAACCAGCACTGTAACCGGGAACTAATTTAGCATTAGCAGCTAGAATAGCTAAACTATCACTGGGAGTTACAAAAAATTTGCGTCCCAGAATCATGTTGCGATCGCCGTCGCCATCGGAAGCTGCACCGAAATCTGGCGCGTTTTCCCCATACAAAATCTCAACGAGTTCGTGAGCATAAACTAAGTTAGGATCGGGATGTCCGCCGCCAAAATCTTCTAGGGGTATGCCATTAATTACAGTACCCGCAGGTGCTCCCAAATGTTCCTCTAAAATTGTCTTGGCGTAAGGGCCCGTTACCGCGTGCATTGAGTCAACGCAAAGGCGAAAATTACCCGCAGTAATTAACTGACGGATGCTATCAAAATCAAATAGAGACTGCATTAATTCGGCGTAGTCGGCGACTGAATCAATGACTTCAACTGTCATCTCGCCTAGTTTAAATGTCCCTAATTTGTCTAAATCGACATCGTTGGCTTCGAGGATTTTATAATCGCCGATCGCTTTAGTCCGATTATAAATTTCATCAGTAACTTTTTCTGGGGCTGGCCCACCATTGCTAATGTTGTATTTAATGCCAAAATCTCCATCTGGCCCGCCGGGATTGTGGCTGGCAGATAGTACAATTCCTCCAAAGGCGTGATATTTCCGAATGATGCAGGAAACAGCAGGTGTTGATAAAATGCCTGCGCTACCTACTAATACTTTGCCAAAGCCATTGGCGGCGGCCATTTTTAAAATTGTCTGAATGGCAGTACGGTTATAATAGCGTCCGTCGCCGCCGACAACTAATGTTTTTCCTTGATAGTTTTCTAAGCTGTCAAAGATAGATTGAACGAAGTTTTCGAGGTAATGGCGTTGTTGAAATACTGTAACTTGTTTCCGTAGTCCTGATGTGCCTGGTTTTTGGTCTGAAAATGGCTGTGTTAATACTGTGTGTACGTTCATGGGCAAATATAAGAAAGACAGGTTTTGAGTTTTGATCGTTCACGCTCATAATATCAAGTTCGGTGATTCGATCTCTTACCCATCTAGCAGATTGAAAAGACCTCTTCCCCAACCCCCTCCCCTCGTAAGGGAGGGGGAATTTCTTTTGTTTCTCCCACCTTCCCTTGTCGGGAAGGAGGAAAAGTCTTTTCTTCCTTTCTCCCCCTTCCCTTGTAGGGAAGGGGGTTGGGGGGTTAGGTCTTTTTCCAAGTTGGGATGCTGCTGGTTTGCTACGATCGCGATCGCGCCGCGCCTTCCTCTAACTGCGACTCGCTAAAATCAGCGGACTCTCCAGTTGTCGCCTTTGGTGAACCAGGATCGCTATAATATCCCCATTTCCAGTCGCGAACTTCTGGCATATCATCGCCATACTCAGCAATGTAAGTGACGTGCTCCACTAATTTGTCGTGCAACATCTGCTTAATGTGACCTCCGATGTAATGCAATTGAGGCAAACGATCGATGACATCTATTACCAAATGAAAACGATCTAAATCGTTCCGCACTACCATATCAAAGGGCGTACTCGTGGTTCCTTCTTCCTTATAACCCCGCGCGTGGATGTTATTATGATTTGTCCGGCGGTAAGTCAAGCGGTGAATTAGCCAGGGATAGCCGTGATAAGCAAAGATGATCGGTTTATCTACTGTAAAAATCGAGTCGAAGTCTTTATCATTCAAACCGTGCGGGTGTTCGCTTTCCGGTTGCAATTTCATCAAGTCTACGACGTTGACGACGCGCACTTTTAATTCCGGTAAATGTAGCCGAATTAAGTCAACAGCCGCTAGGGTTTCTAAGGTAGGAACGTCGCCGGCGCAAGCCATCACGACATCGGGTTCGCTATTTTGATCGTTGCTTGCCCATTCCCAAATACTGATCCCTGCCGTACAATGTTTGACTGCCGCATCCATATCTAAATATTGCAAGGCGGGTTGTTTGCCAGCAACAATAACGTTGACGTATTGGCGACTCCGCAAACAGTGATCGGTGACGGATAGCAATGTATTGGCATCGGGTGGTAAATAAACCCGAATTACGGCGGCTTTTTTGTTAACTACGTGGTCGATAAAACCGGGATCTTGGTGGGAAAAACCGTTATGATCTTGTCGCCAAACGTGGGATGTTAGCAGGTAATTAAGAGAGGCAATTTGTCGCCGCCAAGGTATATAGCGCGTGGTGTTTAACCATTTGGCGTGTTGGTTGAACATGGAGTCGATGACGTGGATGAAGGCTTCGTAACAGGAGAAGAAACCGTGACGGCCTGTAAGTAGGTAGCCTTCTAACCATCCTTGGCAAGTGTGCTCGCTGAGGATTTCCATGACTCGGCCATCGGGGGAAAGGTGATCGTCGTAGGAGAAGGTATCATCCATCCAGGCGCGATCGGTGGCTTCAAATACGTCGTTCCAGCGGTTCGAGGCGGTTTCGTCTGGGCCAACGATGCGGAAGTTGCGGCTTTCCTGGTTGAATTTCATTACGTCCCGCAGGAATTTGCCCATGATGCGGGTGGCTTCTTCGTAGGTAGTGCCTGGTTTTGTGACTTCTACGGCATAATTTTCAAATTTTGGCATTTTGAGGTCGCGGAGCAAAATGCCGCCGTTGGCGTGGGGATTATCGCCCATGCGTCGCGTTCCTAATGGTGCGAGTTCGGCGAGTTCGGCGAGGAATGTGCCGTTAGCGTCGAAGAGTTCTTCGGGTTTGTAGCTTTTCATCCAGTCTTCGAGGAGTTGGACGTGCCCCGGTTTGCTGGCCATTTCCGACAGGGGGACTTGGTGCGATCGCCAGAAATCTTCGGTTTTTTTGCCGTCTACTTCTTTGGGCCCCGTCCAACCTTTGGGCGATCGCAGAATAATCATCGGCCACCGAGGGCGTTTGCTGAAGCCTTTAGTCCGGGCCTCTTGTTGAATGGCTTTAATTTCTGCGATCGCGCTATCCATCGTCGCCGCCATTAACTGGTGCATCATTTCTGGGTCTGAACCTTCCACGAAGTAAGGTTTATAGCCATAACCCACAAACAAACTTTCTAATTCTTCATGGCTAATCCGTGCCAACACCGTTGGGTTAGCAATTTTATAACCATTGAGGTGTAGAATTGGTAATACTGCGCCGTCATGAATCGGGTTCAGAAACTTATTAGAATGCCAAGCAGTGGCTAAGGGGCCCGTTTCGGCTTCCCCGTCCCCAACAACGCAAGCCACAATTAAGTCAGGGTTATCAAAAGCCGCCCCGTAAGCGTGAGAAACAGCATAACCGAGTTCGCCGCCTTCGTGGATCGAACCGGGAGTTTCGGGCGCGACGTGGCTGGGAATTCCGCGTGGGAAGGAGAACTGTTTAAACAGACGCTTCATCCCCTCAGCATCTTGGGAAACGTTGGGGTAATATTCGCTATAAGTGCCTTCTAAGTAAGTGTTGGCAACTAAGCCAGGACCACCATGACCGGGGCCGGCGATATATATTACATTCAGGTCTTGAGCTTTAATTAGGCGGTTGAGATGGGCGTAAATGAAGTTCAAGCCGGGAGTAGTACCCCAGTGTCCTAACAGCCTCGGTTTGACGTGCTCTAGCTTCAGGGGTTCTTTCAGAAGGGCGTTGTCTAGCAAATAAATCTGTCCTACAGACAAATAGTTTGCGGCCCGCCAGTAAGCGTGGATTTTATCCAGTTCTGCTGGGGAAAGGGGTTTCTTTTGTTGTACCGGAGTTGTTGCTACCATACTGATTTAGGCGATCGTGATATTTTAGTCAATGCTTTACTTTCATTCCCCAGGCTAAAAGCACTGGGTTTCCGAAAAAGTGTGTGAAGTTTGTCTGGAAAAATAATCCCTCATGCGACGGAGCTTTTGTGGTGTTAACTTGCTACTCCTTAGATTTTCGAGCTAAACTTCATGTTGAGTATCGGAACTTGATTGCATAGTACCTCATTTTATAAGGGAGGAATATTAAATTAACATTAATGTCTTGCTAATAGCTTTTTGGGGAAGGCTGTTAAAACCCACTAAAGCTAAGTATTCTCAGTAAATTTGCTGGTGATTGCCAGGAGGGCCCCACCACAATCAAAATTAATTTTGTCAAACAGACATCCTAATCTTTGCTTCCAAAACTTATACTGTCTTCTGTCTTCTAGCTTCTGCCTTCTGCCTTCTGCTATCAAACCGATCCAATAGGCAGTCATCATATTTCTTAGCAAAAAAAAGTATCCTAGCTAACACAGGCAGTTAAAACTTTTAGTATAATCTAAGCAACATATTACGTAAAACTGACTGGTCGGGAAAAGGCAGATTTGACCCCCACCGCCTCAACGAACAGCATCAGAGTAAAAAGTATACCTGTTGCGATGATTGTTGGCACCCACCATATTCTGAGCCATCCATGACCCAGCCAGATATCAACCTTACTAACTCAAAAAAAAAACATTTAATCCCACTCCGCCTCATCTTAGTCGGGCCATTTCTCCTGCAAATTTTTGCCGCAGTGGGATTAACAGGATGGCTATCATTCCGCAACGGTCAACAAGCCGTTAATGACTTAGCTGCACAATTGTACGAAGAAATCACAGCCCGCATTCACCAGCACCTCAATACTTATCTAGAAACACCTCATTTGATCAATCAACTCAATGCTGATGCTATCAGTCTGGGTAAATTAAATCCCCAAGACTTCACTAGCATGGAACGCTACTTTTGGCAAAAAATTCAGCGTTTTCCCACCGTTAATTATATTTACTTCGGGAACTTGCAAGGAGAATTTATCGGCAGCGAACGTCGGTTAGATGGAACCTTGAATATTGGGATAGTGAAAAAATCTAGTAACGGTTATCTCAGCTTTAATAATTATGCAGTAAATAGTCGAGGAGAGCGCACAAATCTCTTGTCAACTCAACCAAAATACCCGATCCAAAACGAAGTTTATTATCAGTTGGGTGTGTCCGCAAAGCAAGCAATTTGGACTCCACTATATTTATGGATTGCGCCCCGCCCCGAAGTCAGCACAGATGCCCTGCTTCCTATTTATAATCAATCAGGAAAATCAATAGGATATGTGGGAGTATCCCTAATAGTTTCAGAGATTAGTAAATTTCTTCAGAGTTTGAAAATTAGTAAATCAGGCATAGCTTTTATCTTAGAAACATCAGGAGAAATAGTTGCCTCCTCAACCAACGAAAAGAGTTTTATTAAAAGTAGAGATAGCTCCTCTATCAAAAGACTTAAAGCAGTAGAAAGCAGCGAGTATTTAATTCGCGCTACAATGCAGCATTTACTAATAGAAAAAAGAAGCAACCTTACCCAAATTAAGACACCCACCCAACTTGAAATTTTTAAAATTAACGGCAAGAGACATTTTGTACAAGTAACACCCCTCTCAGACGAGCGGGGTCTACACTTCCTAATTGTCGTCGTTGTTCCCGAAGCCGACTTTATGGAACGGATTAATGCCAATACTAAAACCACCATTTTACTTTGTCTTTTAGCATTAGGAAGCGCGGCATTACTGGGAGTTTTAACCTCGCGCTGGATTACGGAAACAATCTTAGAGTTATCCCATGCTAGCCAGAAAATAGCCAGCGGAGAATTAAACCAAAAAATTGAAGTTAAAAAAATTGCTGAACTCGATACTCTAGCCAGCTCTTTTAACCAAATGGCCCAGCAGTTGCAAGCATCTTTTACTGCCTTAGAAACAGCCAAGAGCGAGTTAGAAACGAGAGTTGAGGAGCGAACAAGCGAACTAAAAGAAGCCAAAATAGCTGCTGACACCGCCAATCGCGCCAAAACCGAATTTATCGCAAACATGAGTCACGAACTCCGCACACCTCTCAACGGTATTTTAGGTTACGCTCAAATTTTACAACGCTTAAGAACCACAGATGGCAAAGTTAAAGAGGGCCTCGGTATTATTTACCAGTGTGGCTCACATTTACTTACTTTGATTAACGATATTTTAGATATTTCCAAAATAGAAGCTCAGAAAATGGAACTTCAGCCGAAAGATTTTCATTTTCCTTCTTTCTTAAGTGGTGTAGTAGAAATATGTCGCCTTAAAGCAGAACAAAAGGGAATTACCCTTGCTTACCAACCTCAAACTTCTCTTCCACATAGTATTCGCGCTGACGAGAAGCGTCTACGGCAACTACTAATTAACTTACTCAGTAATGCCATCAAATTTACTGACGAAGGTCGGGTAGATTTTAAAGTAGAAGTTATAGGAACTGAGGAATGGACACCAGCGGAACTTAGGGAAGAATCATCAATTACCAATCACCAACTACCAATTACCAAAATTCGCTTTCAAATTGAAGACACAGGCATTGGTATTAACCCTCAGCAATTAGAAAAAATATTTTTACCCTTCGAGCAAGTGAGTGAAGCCTCTCGCAATCATGAAGGCAGCGGATTAGGGCTAGCAATCAGCCAGAAAATAGTCGAATTGATGGGCAGTAAAATCAAAGTCAAAAGTCAGCCAGGAGTTGGGAGCACTTTTTTGGTAGAATTAGATCTAATTCAATTGCCCGAATCTCTTCCACCATCCGTAGAGCGCAACCACAAAAATATCACAGGGATTTACAGGAAAAAGCCCAAAATTTTAATAGTAGACGACAAGTGGGAAAATCGCTCGGTACTAGCTAACTTGCTCTCTCCCATCGGTTTTGAAATTATAGAGGCAGTCAATGGTCAAGAAGGTTTAACAAAAGCCCAGTGTCAACCGGATTTAATTATCACTGACTTAGTGATGCCTGTCCTAGACGGTTTTGAAATGATCCGGCGCATTCGCCTGAGCGAGGAGCTGAAAAATGTAGTAATAATAGTTACATCTACTAGCGTATTTGAAGCCGATAAATACCAAAGTTTACAAACAGGATGTAACGATTTTATGCCTAAGCCAGTAGAAGCAAAAATATTGCTAGAGAAGTTACAGCAGCATTTGCAAATAAAATGGATTTATGAAGAAGACACAGCAGCCCTTAACCCTCCCTCTTCTAATTCTCTGATCCCTCCCCCGCAGTCAGAGATTGAAACGTTATACGATCTAGCAATGAAAGGCCACCTTCAAGGAATTATAAAGCAGGCAGCAAACATAGAACAGATAGATGAAAAATTTGCACCTTTTGCTAACAAGTTACGCCAATTATCTAAAGGTTTTCAAGAAAAAGCCATGAAAGAATTTATTAGCCAATATAGGGGAGAAAAACCGTGAACAGTGAATATAATAAAAAAAGTATAGTTTTAGTGGTAGACGATCACGCCAGTAATTTAGCGGTACTCTCCGACTATTTAGAGCAGGTTGGATTTGAAGTCTGGGTAGCTTCAGACGGGGAAAGCGCTTTACAAGCAGTTGAATATGAGGCCCCAGATATCATCTTGTTAGATATAATGATGCCATTTCTCGATGGATTTGAAACTTGTCGTAGGTTGAAAGCCAATCCTAGAACTAAGGACATCCCTCTAATTTTTATGAGCGCCCTTTCGGAGACAGTCGATAAAGTTAAAGGTCTGTCTTTAGGTGCTGTTGATTATATTACTAAACCCTTTCAACATGAAGAAGTATTAGTTAGGCTGAGACTACACTTAAAAATGAGTATTTTGACTAAGAGAATGGAAGAAAAGAATTCGTTATTGAGCGAATTAACTTCTCAGTTAGAACATCGAGTAGAGGCCCGAACTGCTGAACTAAAAAGTGCTATGCACGAACTGCAAAACGCTTATTTAGAATTGTTAGCAAAGGAAGATAAGTTACGCTACGATGCTTTTCATGACTCCTTAACTGGTTTGCCTAACCGAACTTGGTTTATAAATCAGGTAAATCGGGTAATTGAGTTAGCGAATCTGAACTCTGATTATTTATATGCAGTGCTGTTTATCGACCTAGATCGGTTTAAAGTTGTTAATGATAGCTTAGGACACTTAGTCGGAGATGAATTGCTAAAAATCGCTGCTAAAAGGCTGCAAGATTGCGTGCCGGAAACAGATATAGTTGCTCGTTTAGGGGGGGATGAATTTATTATCTTACTGGAAGCAATTAGAGATATGAACCAAGCTATAAGCACGGCAGATCGAATTCTTGAACAATTGAGATTGCCATTCATTTTTGATAAATATGAAATATTTACAGGTGCTAGTATTGGTATTACCTTTAGTACAATGGGTTACGATCGCGCTGTAGACGCGATTAGAGATGCCGATGTTGCGATGTACCAGGCTAAAATTAAAGGTAAAGGTTGTTATGAAGTATTAACAAAAGCCATCCAAACTCAGGCAGCCAATCGCTTACAGCTTGAAAATGAACTCAGGAAGGCAATAGAATTAGAAGAATTTTGCCTTTATTACCAACCCATTGTATCGCTGTCTACAGGTCATCTTTTAGGCTTTGAAGCATTGGTACGTTGGCAGCGCGCTTTTGGCGAATTAGTTTCGCCTGCAAAATTTATTCCCCTGGCGGAAGAAATTGGGGCCATTAATTCTCTGGGTTGGTGGATTTTTCAGGAGGCTTGCCGCCAACTCTGCTTGTGGCAACAGCAATTTCCTCAAGCTCTTGGTTTAACACTAAATGTCAATGTTTCGCCAGTTCAGTTAAAGCAAGCTAATCTAGTAGAGAGGATGCAGAAAATAGTCGAAGCTACTGGCATTTCAAGTTCCTGCTTGAAATTAGAAATTACTGAAAGCTGCTTTTTAGAAGCATCTACCTGCGAAGCAACGATGCTGAAGCAGTTAAAAAGCCAAGGTATTAAGCTGTGTATTGATGACTTTGGAACTGGCTATTCTTCTTTAAGTCGTCTGCATGAGTTTCCCATTGATACCTTAAAGATTGACCGCTCTTTTGTCAGCCGTATCAGCGCGGGGAAAAGTGATGGAATTGTGGAAACAATTGTTACCCTTGCTCACAGTTTTGGTATGGATGTAGTCGCAGAAGGAATAGAAACTTTAGAACAATTGGAAAAACTCTGTTCTCTAGGGTGCGAGTTGGGGCAAGGCTATCTATTTTCTAAGCCTGTAGACAGTCAAACTGCAACACAACTTCTGCTAAATAATGCTAAACTTTTACCTTCAATGTTGCGACCATTCTTAACTGCTTAATGCTAATTTTTACTGACTCCGCTTTTAGGAGTGGAAAATTTAATGTTTGTGATTAGTTAATACAGGAGTGACAAGAAATGAGCGTAGATATGGAAAAAAAAGATATTGTCTTAATCGTCGATGATAACTCCAATAACTTAGGGGTACTTTATGATTTGTTGGATAATGCGTCCTTTGAGGTTTGGGTAGCGCAAGATGGAGAAAGTGCTATAGAAAAAGTGGGTTATGCTCTTCCCGATTTAATTTTGCTGGATATAATGATGCCGGGAATAGATGGCTTTGAAACTTGTAATCGCCTGAAAGCAAACCCATTGACTGCTGACATACCCGTGATTTTTATGAGCGCGATGTCTGAGTCAATTGATAAGGTGAAAGGTCTGACTTTAGGAGCAGTGGATTACATTACTAAGCCGTTTCAACAAGAAGAAGTTTTAGCTCGCGTTAAACTTCACCTGAAATTATACTACTTAACGAAGAAAATTGAGAAGCAAAATCAGGAATTAGAGCAGCGGGTAGAAGAGCGAACTGCTGAATTAAGCCGGACTTTACACGAGTTAAAACAGGCTCAAATTCAATTAGTGCAGACTGAAAAGATGTCCAGTTTGGGTCAGTTGGTGGCTGGTGTTGCTCATGAAATTAACAATCCAGTTAGTTTTATTTTCGGTAATCTCAACCACGCTTCTGAATATATTAAAGGCTTGCTCGACCATTTACAAGTTTATCAGCAAAATTATCCCCATCCAGTGCCGGAAGTTTCCGCTCATGCTGAGGAGATTGAGCTAGATTACTTAATTGAAGACTTGCCAAATATGATTAATTCCATGAAAGTAGGAGCAGAGAGAATTAGCAACATTAGTATATCTCTGCGAAACTTTTCGCGCACAGATACGTCAAATAAGGTAGCAGTAAATATTCACGAAGGGCTAGACAGTACCTTACTAATTTTACGTTACAGGCTTAAAGCTTGCGGACATCGCCCAGCTATTGAGGTAATTAAAGAATATGGCGATCTACCCTTATTAAAATGTTATGGTGGGCAAATGAATCAAGTCTTTATGAATTTAATTGCGAATGCAATTGATGTTTTGGAAGAAGAGGAAGAGTTGGGAAATGAGGTTATAAAAGTAAAAAATCCTACTATTAGAATTAGTACGGCAGTAACAAATAATAATTCTGCACTTGTCCGCATTGCTGATAATGGACCCGGGATGTCAGAGGCAGTGCGATCGCAGCTATTTGAAGCTTTCTTTACAACCAAACCAGCAGGTAAAGGTACAGGATTAGGATTGAGCATTAGTTATCAAATTGTGGTAGAAAAGCATGGAGGAAAACTCACTTGTAATTCTACACTTGGTCAGGGTACCGAGTTCACTGTTGAAATCCCAATAGAGCAACCATAGTTGCGAATTCTACTAAAAAATAAGCCAATATTTTACTTGTGTTTTTGTTAAACATAAGATAACGTAATATCACGCTGGCTGGACTATTCTATTATGCCCTCAACCGCCTTTAGCTCTAGAAAAATCCCCCTTCGCCTTGTTTTAGTCGGGCCATTTTTACTACAAATTTTTGCGGCTGTAGGATTAACCGGATGGCTATCATTACGCAACGGACAGAAAGCCGTTAACGATGTCGCCACTCAGTTACGGAGTGAAATTAGCAATCGCATTGAGCAGAACCTACGAACTTATCTTGCTAGCGCTCATCAACTGAATCAAAGCCTGGCGGCTACTATCGATCTTAAGTTGTTAGATGTGCAGAATCAGAGGGGGTTGGAGCGTCATTTTTGGCATCAGCTTCAAGTGTTTGAGTCAGTAAATGCTATTTATTTTGGTAATCCTCTTGGAGGACTCGCTTTAGTTCAGCGTCATGAAGATGATAAATTATTAATTCGCGCAACAGAAGGGTTTGTTAGTGGTAAATTCTTCTGGTACTCTACAGATAGTTTTGGCAATCGCAAAAAGCTGGAAAAAGTCATCCCTGTTTTTGACGCACGAACTCGACCCTGGTATAAAGCAGCACTTGCAGCCGGAAAACCCACATGGAGCCATCCTTTTGTGGTATTTGGAAGGAATAATTTGGGAATTACTGCTAGCCAGCCAGTCTACAACTCAACTGGTAAATTGATAGGAGTTTTAGGTACGCAGCTACTTGATAGTGAAACCCGTGACTTTCTAAATAGTTTAAAAATTGGGAAGTCTGGAAAGACATTCATCATGGAACGCTCTGGACTGATTGTAGCTTCTTCAACCTCGGAAAAACCATTTTTAGTTAGTAAAGATAATAAGGTTGATACGCGGATGAAAGCGACTGAAAGTAGCGTACCTTTGATTCGCCTTTCCTCCCAATATTTAATAGATAATTTTGGCAACTTGAGCAAAATTAATACTAACCAGCAACTTACGTTTAACTTGGGCGGCAAACAGCAATTTCTACAGGTAACACCATTTAAAGACGGTCGGGGTATTGACTGGTTAATTGTAGTCGCCGTCCCCGAAGCAGACTTCATGGATCAAATTAATTCTAATACCCGCGCTACTATTTTCCTGTGCTTTTTAGCGTCACTTCTGGCTGCAACTATCGGGATTTTTACCTCTGGCTGGATAGCAGAGCCAATTCTGCGTTTGAGGAATGCCAGCCAAGCTATAGCAAGCGGGAAATTAAATCAAAAAGTAGAGATTGAAGGGATTGGGGAATTAGATATTTTAGCTGAGTCATTCAACCTGATGGCACAGCAATTACAAGAGTCTTTTACTGCCCTAGAAAACACGAACGAAGAGTTAGAACAGCGAGTTGATGAACGGACTGCTGCACTCCGAGAAAGTGAGGGTCTCCTTAACCAAACCCAGCGGATAGCAAAAGTAGGTGGCTGGGAAATGAATCTAGAAACTCAAGAATTTACTTGGACAGAGGAAATTTACCGCATCTACGAAGTTGATTTAGATTTTCAGTTAACTCCTGAAAGCGTAATGGCTTTCTATCCATCTGAGTCCATAGAGATTTTGAAAAATGCTAGTTTGCAAGCGATGGCAAATAAAGAGCCTTTTGATGTAGAGTTGCAGTTCGTCACCGCAAAAAAAAATCAGCGATGGGTTCACGTTCTCGGTCAACCTCACTACAAAAATGATATTCCGGTCAAACTGAAAGGAACTTTTCAAGACATTACAGACCGCAAAAATGCAGAAGTTGCACTGCAAGAAGCTAAACTAGCCGCTGATGCTGCCAATCAAGCTAAAAGCGAATTTCTGGCTAACATGAGCCACGAACTACGAACACCTCTTAACGGAATTTTAGGTTACGCTCAAATCCTCCAGCGAGATAGTAGTTTAACTCCAAAACAACTTGCAGAAATTAACATCATTTACAAGTGTGGTTCCCACTTGCTTACTCTGATCAATGATATTTTAGACCTCTCCAAAATTGAAGCTAGAAAAATGGAACTATATCCCACCAGTTTCTATTTTCTAGGATTTCTTCAAGTGGTCAGTGAAATCTGCCGCATTAAAGCCGAACAAAAAGGCATTTCTTTTATTTGCAACTTTGACGCTGCACTCCCTTACGTTGTTGAAGCTGATGAAAAACGTTTGCGGCAAGTGCTGGTAAATCTCCTGGGGAACGCTGTCAAATTTACAGATGCAGGTGCAGTCACCTTTAAAGTTGCAGTCGTAGACTTAATATCTGTGGAATCAACCACAAGTACCCTCACAAATATTAATACAATTCGCTTTCAAATAGAAGATACTGGTGTGGGAATGACTAGCGAACAAATGCAGAAAATATTTCAGCCGTTTGAACAGGTCGGTGATACTCGCCGCATGGTAGAAGGAACTGGCTTAGGATTAGCAATTAGTTTAAAAATTATTGAAATGATGGGGAGCAGCATTAAAGTCGCCAGTAAGTCCCAAGCTGGTAGTCAATTCTGGTTTGACTTACCTTTACCTTCTACTGGCGAAGCAGAGACTTTACTAAAAACAGAGCCCACACAAACAATACTGGGCTTTACAGGCGACAAGCGCAAAATTTTAATAGTAGACGATCGCTGGGAAAATCGCTCTGTGATTGTCAATTTACTCAAGCCAATTGGCTTTATAGTTGCCGAAGCTGCTAATGGCCTTGAAGGTTTAGATCGTGTTCGCGAGTTAAGCCCAGATGTAATAATCACCGATTTGGTGATGCCAAAAATGGATGGTTTCCAATTAGTGCGGCGCTTGCGCGAATCTCCTGAATTTAGAGAAATCCTAGTAATCGTTTCTTCAGCTTCAGTATTTGAAACTGACCAATACAATAGTTTGGATGCTGGGGCTGATGCTTTTCTGCCCAAGCCTGTACAAGTTGCTGATTTGTTTGGATTGTTGGAGAAGCTTTTAGGGATATCCTGGCTGTACAGAGATTCAGTTGAATTTCCCTATCCCACGACTACAGCTATTAAAGAAAAGTTGGCCGTATCACCAACAGCGATTATCGTTCCTCCCCCCTCAGAAAAAATTGATATTTTGTACGATTTAATCATGAAAGGCAATTTAAAAGAGATTTTAAAACAAGCCGAGAATTTAAAGGCTTTGGACGCAAATTTTATTCCCTTTGCCGATCGGTTGTGCGAATTTGCTAAAAATTTTCAAGAAAAACAGTTAAAGTCTTTTATTAGTCAATACACGCAAAAGGATTAATTAAATTTGTTAACGGTTAACCGTCTACTTAGCACTTCAGAGGAATCTCGATCGCAAACTCCGAACCTTGTCCAAATACTGAATTACACTGTAACTTACCTCCGTGTTTCTCTACTACAATTTGGTAACTAATAGATAAGCCCAAACCTGTACCTTTACCGACGGGTTTAGTAGTAAAAAATGGGTCAAATAAGCGGTGGCTTACTTCCTCAGTCATCCCCTGACCGTTGTCGGCAATACGGATGCTAATTACACTTTCTTCTAGCAACTCTGTGCGAATTAAAATCATCGGCCCGCCTCTTACCGCAAAAGAAGATAAGCCTGATTCATCAAAATAAGATCTGCATTCTTTTTGCCGATAAAATTCTTCCAAAGCATCAATAGCATTACTCAGAAGGTTCATAAATACCTGATTTAGTTGTCCGGCATAGCATTCTACTTTAGGTAAATTGCCATATTTTTTAATTATCTGAATCTCAGGAATATCCGATCGAGTTCGGAGCCTATTTTGCAAAATTAGCAGCGTATTTTCAATGCCTTCGTGAATATCAACAGGTTTCTTTTCTGATTCGTCTAGTCGCGAGAAGTTTCGTAAACTGAGAACTATTTCCCGAATTCTATCTGCTCCCATCTTCATCGAAGATAAGATTTTTAGTAAATCTTCGCTGAGAAAATCTAACTCGATTGCCTCTGTTTGTTGTTGAATTTCTAGTGCTGGCTGCGGATAGTATTTTTGATAGAGGCGAACTAAATTTAAGACATCTTTGATATACTGAGTGGCGTAAGTGAGATTGCCGTAAATGAAGCTAATAGGATTGTTAATTTCATGGGCAACACCAGCTACCATTTGACCCAGAGAAGACATTTTTTCTGTATGAATTAGTTGAGATTGAGTTTGCCTAAGTTCCTTAAGAGCAAGTTCGAGCTGTTGAGCTTTTTGCTGGGCAATTGCTTCGGACTCTCTCAAAGAATCTTCGGCTTGTTTGCGATCGCTAATATCTTTTAGTGTACCAGTCATCCGCAGTGGTTTAGGAGATTTGAACTTAATAGCTTCTTGCTGATTTTCTCCAACTTCGGACATGGCTTCAAACTCACTACAAGTCACTACTTTACCGTGATTTAAAACCCATTTCCACTCCCCAGATTTTGTTAGCATTCGGTGTTCGGTTTCAAAAAAAGGCGTAGTACCTGCTAAATGTTGTTTGAGAATTTGAATCACTTTCGGTCTATCTTCTGAATGCACGAGATGAAACCACGCTCTCGCCTCTCCGTTAATCTCATCCGCAGCATAGCCTAAAATCTGGCTCCACTGAGCGCTAAAATAAACTTCTCCCGTTACTAAATTCCAATCCCACAATCCTTGGTCGGTTCCTGCTAAAGCTAGCTGCAAGCGCTCTTCACTTGCTTGCAGGGATGCCATTAATTCACTGCGTTCTACTTCCGCCTGTTTGTGTTCTGTAATGTCAAAAATTGCTCCATTTAGCCATGAAACCTTTCCCAATCCATCAAAAATAGCTTGACCTTTATCGTAAACCCACCTGATATTACCATCTTTATGTAATAGCCGATACTCGATAATATATGGTTGTTTCACATCGACGGCTTTCTGAACTGTATCCTGTACTATTTCTCGATCTTCAGGATGAATAATACTGGCAAAAGATTGCGTCCTACTATTAATAAAATTTTTGGCTCGAAAGCCGCTAATAGCTTGTATGCCGTCACTCAGGAAAGCCATTGTTCGGTGAGGATCGCACGCACACCTATAGACGGCTCCCGGAATGTTAGAAACTAGAGAGCTAAACTCTTCTTGCCTTGCTTGTAAAGCCTTTTCTGCTAGTTTGCGATCGGTGATGTCCCGCGCAAAGGCACAATGATATTCTTTACCATTAAATTGCAGGTGATTGATGGTAATTTCGACAGGAAAAATCCGATTATGTTTAGTACGATGATGGGCTTCAATATTAACTGAACCGCAGCGCCTCATCACATTCCAGTGTAAATTCCACGCGGTTTCGGGAAAGTCTGGGTTGATGTCGTGAAAAGTCATTGTCAACAGCTCTTCTGGTGAATAACCCAGGGTGCGGGAAGCAGCATCATTGACGTATAATAATTTGGCATCGGAGCCGATCCAAAATACGGCATCGGCAGAACAATCAACGGAGAATTGGGTTAGTTGTAAGGTTTCTTCAGCGCGTTTGCGATCGGCAATTTCTTTTTGCAGTTGTTCATTGAGCCAGGTAAGTGCGGCCGTGCGATCGCTAACTCGCTGTTCTAATTCTGCATTCAAAACTCGAATTGCTTCTTCTGCTTCTTCATGTTCTTGAATTTTCTTTGCTAGAGCAAGGTTTGTCGCTTCTAACTGAGATGGACTTGACAGGGCCAAGGCTTTGGGGAGCAGCGGTATCATCAATCCGGCTGTGGATAGGGAAATGACGGCTGTTAAAGCTTTCAGGGAGCCAGAGAGCCAGTAGGCAGGATACCACAGGGTCAGAATTTCCATGATATGTCCTGTAGCGCAGGCGATAATGAAGGCTCCGAATAACAGGAACATCCAGTTAAAGGGTAAATCTCGCCGTTTTTGGACAAAATAGAGGAGTAGCAGCGGAATTGAATAGTATGCTACTGCTATCAGCAAATCTGAGATGACGTGCAGCCAGATTAATCCGGGATTCCACAGATAGCATCTTCCGTGAGGCATAAAATCTACTGACAAAAAACTTTTTAATAGTTGCTGCATAAAGTTCTTTTCATAAGACATAACCGCAAAACCCCATGGACTTTAGTCAAGGAAGGAAAGAAGCAGCAGGGTTGCTTACTTCCAGGTTTGTTCCTGTTGAGGAACTAAATTTAATTATCCTATTTTTTTATATTAAAATGTTTATAGTTTTATGTATTTTATCAACGTTTTATAGCAACTGCCAAGGTGATTAGGACTGTTATCTGTAAGGCCGCCGTTTGGGAGGTGACTACTGCCCAGAGGGCGGCGTTACGTAAGTTCTTAAAATAATAAAATTATCAAGAGTCATCATGGCGGTTGCTATATATTGTAAGATCGGTGGAGTCCTTCATTAGTAATGAGTAATTAAGAATTAGTGGGCGACTGAGTGCTTACGCCGAAGTCAATTAGCAATTAGCAATTAGCCGTTCTGATCCAACTGAAAATGACTTAATTATTTCCGCCGCACTGGAATGGCGATCGCAAAGGTAGCGCCACAGCCAGGTTCTGAGATGCACTTGAAAACGCCACCGTGCTTCTGGACAATAATCTGATAACTGATAGATAAGCCTAAACCAGTACCTTTACCCACGGGTTTTGTGGTAAAGAAAGGGTCAAATATCCGACGGCGCACCTCCTGGGACATTCCTGGCCCATTATCGGTAATCCAAATTAGCACAAATTCAGGATTGGGGAGTTTTGAGTCCTCAGTCCCCAGTTTCCCGTCTGTAGTGACTTCCGGGTAAGAACTCGGAGCGATCGCCAAATCCCTAACCCTATTTTCCCAGTCCCCACTCCCTACTTCCGTGCGAATCGTAATCAAGCCAGGGGAAGGTTGAGTATCCAGAACGTCGATCGCATTGGCCAGGACATTCATAAACACCTGATTTAACTGACCGGGGAAACAGTCAACCTTCGGCAAATGACCGTACTCCTTAATCACTGCGATCGCGGGTTTTCCCGGCTTTTCTCGCAGCCTGTTCTGTAAAATCAACAGCGTACTATCAATACCTTCGTGAATATCTACAGGCTTCATCTCAGCTTCATCAAGCCGAGAAAAATTACGTAAACTCTGGACAATTTCGCGGATACGCTCTGCTCCTAACCTCATGGAATCGAGGATTTTGGGCAAATCTTCTAGTAGGAAATCAAGTTCAATCTCCTCAATCACTGTTTGAATTTCAGGTAGAGGCTGGGGGTAATACTGCTGGTAAAGACCTACAATTCGCTGCATCTCTGCAAAATAGGAATAAGCATGGGAAATATTGCCATAAATGAAATTGACAGGATTATTAATTTCGTGAGCGACACCTGCAACTAACTGACCGAGACTAGACATTTTTTCAGTTTGAATGAGCTGAGATTGAGTCTGTTTTAGTTCTCGCAAAGCATCTTTTAACTGCTCGTTTTTCTCTGTTAGTCGCACTTCCGATTGTCGCAGGGCCAAATTTTGCTCCGATAATTCCTGAGTGCGTTCCTCAACTCGGCGTTCTAACTCAGCTTTTGCCTGTTGCAAAGCAGCTTCAGCACGTTTGCGCTCGGAGATGTCAGTGCAAACGCCTACCAATCCCAAGCGATTGCCGGCATCATCCAAAATGCAGTCAACACGCAACAAAGTTGGTACGATCGCACCAGATTTAGTTCTGAGTTCGATTTCACCGCTCCAACAACCAGTATCGTTAATAATTTGATAGACCTCAGAGCCTACTTCTGGAGAGAGATAGAGCGCAATTGGGCCACCAACGGCATTGAGTTCATCGACTGTGTAACCAAACAAGTCAATGAAAGCTTGGTTGTGATAAATTGATTGGTTATCGGCGTTGGTGATTCTGATGGCACTACCAGTGAGTGCGATCGCATAACTATAGCGCCATAATTTTTCTTGTAGCATTTTGCGCTGCGTAGCATCGCGCGTTACTTTTGAGAAACCGCGCAACATTCCAGCTTCATCCCTCAGCGAAGTAATCGCAACATTGGCCCAAAATCTCGATCCATCTTTTCGTAATCGCCAGCCTTCTTGTTGAAAATGATCCTCAGCTAATACTATTTCTAAGAACTCTTCAGGTTTCCCCAAACGGACTGCTTCTTCTTCGTAAAAACAAGAGAAATACTGACCCATAATTTCCTCTGCCTTGAAGCCAGTAATTCTTTCTGCACCGCTGTTCCAACTAACAACTTTGCCTTCAGGATCGAGCATCACCAGAGCATAATCTTGGACACCTTCAACTAATAAGCGAAAGCGTTCTTGACTTTCGCGCAATTGTGCTGTCCGCCGACTAACTCGCAGTTCCAGTTCGGCATTAAGTTGAGAAATTTGTGCTTGAGCGGCAGTGCGATCGCGAATTTCTTGTGCTAGTTTTTCATTAGCCGCCTCTAACTGTGGGGGACTAGGAATACTCAGAGCTTGCGGCATCAGTGGTAACAGCGATACAGCAGTATAAACGGAGATGGTAGCAGTAATAAATTTAATACTTGCAGACAACCAATAAGTCGGATGCCAGAGCGTCCAAACATCTATTAAATGGCTAGTCCCGCAGGCGACAATAAAAGCTCCAAACAACCAAATCACCCAGGAAAAAGGCAAGTCCCGCCGCCGATACAGGAAATACGCCATCATCAGGGGAATTGAATAATAGCTCAGAGCAATCAACGCATCAGAGGCGGCGTGTAGCCAGATTAATTCAGGATTCCAGAGGTAGCAATACCCCTGCGGGAGAAATGGGTTTGAGGTCAAAAAGTTTGTCAGGAGCTCCGGCATAAACTTTAGAGTTTGGACGATGGATTTGAGACTTTAGACTTAAAGGGATTTGTCTATAATCTAGCTGTTTCCCATTTTGGCAGAAATTTTATTTTTTGGCGGGGTGGATCGCAATAATTATATCAATGAGTATTTAAAGGGCTAACTTTCTCTTGCTTTTCACTCTATTTTTTCTTCTTCTCTCTGCGTCCTCTGCGCGTGTGGTTAATCCCTGAAAAAGCGTAGATGCTGATGGCGTAGTTCGGGTTGACGAAACTCATATAACATTGGATAATGTTGCTGTATGCAAGCAAAGAGCAACAGCAGAAGAAATTGGCGCTCGCTATCCGTAGCTGAAGTTGATCGAAATATACTAGGAGTTAAACTTTGAAAATCGATATAGAAACATTGAGAATTCTATTGATGGCAGCGTCTACTTTAATAGCAGTTTTGTCATATCGCAATACAGTAAAATTATGGAAAAAAACTAACCGACCTATCGTGTCAGCATTTGTTGAAACTGAGTCTTCGGGCAATATAGCTACCACTTATGATTTGCTAGTTATCAATAGTGGCAATCGTCCAGCAGTCGATATTCAATTACAATTAAATATTGAAGATTTAAAACAATGTATAACTCCACCAATTAACGATCCCAAAATAGAGTTAATTCTTAAATGCTTCAATAATGATGGTGTAATTCCTCTACTTGTTGCGGGAGCAAAAATTTCAAATTCTTTTGGTCTAACATCGAGAAAACCAGAAGACAATGTATGGAAATATGGCAGCTCTTTACCGATCAAGATTATCTATAAAGATTTAGAAGGAGATCAGTGGTATACTTCTGCTTTAACTCTAGTCGTGAAAGACTCAAATACATTTGCAGGTACACAATGGGTGAAAGAAAAGTACAAGAGAGAGGATGTGGTTAAGTTACTTCAGGAAATTCTTGATTCACTAAAGAAATCTTGATATATTATTGATATAGAGCAATACGGTTCAGTTAACAAGAATCTGACTTCTAAAAGATGCCTGTATTGCCTCTAAAATCGTAAGGTTAAATTCGTCGCAGAGCGTTAACTGAACCGTATTAGGATATAAAGTTGTAAGCCTGACGAGATAACAACCTCGTCAGGGTATAAATTGGTCAGTAACGTCGCTTCTAGTCGTAGTCTATAGAGACTTGCAAGCGTGACAGGTGTATTTAGCTAGCCCAAAGGCATAACATCAGAATTATCCAGAGGGCAATTTACCGAAACTTTACCCGAATAATCAGTTAAGGTGACATCATCTTTGTAATGACGGGGAGTTTCCATTAACAATTGCCAAGCTTCACCAGCAGTCAGTAAATTCATCCGGCCAGGATAGTGAATTTCTATCAACTCTTGAACTAGAGGATAATAGTCTGAGTTGAGACTAGGGAAAATATGATGTTCCGTGTGATAGGAAAAGTTAAAGTGCAACAGATCGACGATTTTAGGAACCCGGAGAGAAAGACTGTTGATCAACGGATCGTTAACAGTTGTCATCCGACAAATCAGGTGATTTGTATAGATATAAAACATTGCAACTGTATGACCAAATGCTAAGGGTAGCAAGTACCCAAGAACGATTTTTAGCGGATGAAACTCTAAATAGAATAAAATGCTAAAATGCAGGCATAAAACCGCAAACAACTCAAGAGCAATTCTCAATCTATCTTTCTGACTGACTGTGAATGCAGCAGGCACATAATCCACAGATTTTTTATTAAACAAGAGGATCGACGAGAGGTGGCAAAATTGATGAAATAACCACGAGGCTGGAAGTCCCACTATTAATAACCAAGATGGATTATCAAGCGCTGGCGCAAAGAAATTATGAATCCATTTTCCCCAACTATTCGGCTGCTGATAAAGGTAATTGCGATCCGGATCTTCTAGATAATTTGTTTGGCCGTGATGTACAATGTTATGCACATATTTCCACTGAGTTGGAGGCATAAACATCATTGCAAAACCTAGAAAACTAATTATATTATAAGTTATACGAGACTTTTTATTAACGCTACCGTGCATGAAATCATGGGCGAAAAATCCCACGGTTACGATACTATTACCCATAATCAAAGCTAAAGGTAAATAAAGCCATAAAAGATAGATAGGCCACTGGTTTAAACGCTCGGCAATTCCCCAGCCTAATAGTAAAATGCCCATATTAATGAACATTATAACCAACTTACTAGAATCTGGTTGAAAGGCTGCTGGTGGCAGCAAGGGACGCAGTTTTTTAGCATACACCGATTGGTGAATCAGCATTCCGGTGTCTACAGTATCATTCAATTTTTCTGACTGCATTGTGTAATTCCTAAATCTTGAGCATAGAGCTCTGAATTATTGTATATGTATAATATCACTTTTGTGAATTATATCATAATAGGCAAAGAAACGAACAAAATCAAACTTAATTATATCATTATAAATATGTCGTTGTAAATATGTCATTATAAATATGTCATTGCGAGCGAAGCGAAGCAATCGCAAAGCCTTGAGATTGCTTCGCTTCGCTCGCAATGACACGGAATATCAGCTCGCAATGATACAGAATATAGTAGTTTTCAATCGGATAGGTATTGCTTTTAATTACCAATTACCAATTACCAATTACCAAGAGAAAGAGCGCGCAAAGCACGCCCTAATTGCATTATTAAATCGGTTCTATTCTAACCATCACCCAACACCCAATTTACCAAAGTCCGAACTCCAAAACCCGTTGCACCAGCACTATTATAACCATTTTCCTTGTCAGTCCACACTGGCCCAGCAATGTCTAAGTGAACCCAAGGAGTATCCTTAACAAATTGCTTCAAAAACAGTGCCGCCGTAATCGAACCGCCGGGACGTGGCCCCGTATTTTTCATATCAGCGTGCAAAGCTTTCAAACCTTCAAAGTACTTCTCTTCCAAAGGCATCCGCCAGAATTTTTCTCCGGCAAGTTCAGAGGCGGTAGCAAATTGAGCAGCAACCTTGTCATCAGGACTCCATAAACCAGCAATATCATCACCTAAAGCAATGATACAAGCACCTGTTAAAGTAGCGAGATCGACAATGGCATCTAATCCCAACTTATCAGCATATACCAAAGCATCTGCTAAAGTTAAACGCCCTTCGGCATCGGTATTGTTAACTTCAATAGTCTTACCATTAGAAGCTGTCAAAATGTCTCCAGGGTGCATGGCTTTGCCACTGATCATATTTTCAGTGACGGCACTAATAAAGTGAACTTCGACATCTGGCTTTAAATGTCCGATCGCTTTGGCAGCACCTAAAGTAGCAGCAGCGCCACCCATGTCTACTTTCATCATTTCAATACCGCCAGCAGCTTTAATATTCAAGCCACCAGAATCGAAGGTCAAGCCTTTCCCAACGATCGCAACTTTCCGCCGAGGTGTTCCCTCCGGTTTGTAAATCATGTGAATGAATTTAGGCGGCAAGTCGGATGCTAAAGCAACTCCCAAAAATGCTCCCATGCCTAGCTTTTCGCAGTCTTCCCGCTCTAATATTTCTAAAGCTAGGCCGCATTCAGAGGCAAGGGATTGAGCAGTCTCGGCCATCGTTATCGGCGTGACAGAATTAGCGGGTGCGGCTACCAATTCCCGTGCTAGAATCACTCCAGCAGAGATTTGATGGGCGCGGGTAATGGCGGCTTCAGTGCCACCTAAACCGAGCAAATCTACTCGTTCGATCGCAGGCCCTTTATCGTCAGGTTCGGACTTGAATCGGAGATCTTGATATAAAGCTAGTTCTATGCCTTCTGCGATCGCCTGCGCTGTAGCATCCCGTGCATCCTCTAAGGCGGGAAAGCTAATTCCCAAGGTTTTGCATTTTTCCTTTTTGGCCAGTCTAGCAGTGGCGGCAGCGGCGCGGCGCAAGGTTTCTAATTTTAGTTCCTCTGGTTTACCCAAACCAACGATGATGATTTTGCGGATTTGACTGTGACTACCAACGCGAGCGATCGCACTGCTGCCAGTTGTACCTTTAAATTCTACCTCGTCAATGAGTTCTTTTAAAGTACCTGCTAGCTTTTCATCTAGTTTTACGAGTTCATCGGTTAATTCTACCGCTTCCTCGAATAAACCAATAGCAAGAGCGTCTCCCGTCCATTCCAAGCGGGCTGTATCAGTGGGTTGAAATTCCATGTTCCAATTTTTAGATTTAGATTTTAGATTTTAGATTGTACTTTGTAGATGGTGGTTTAGTTGTTTATCAAGAGTTAGGCATTACTTGGGTAACGCCGCCTCTGGGGGGGTTGATTCATTCTCCCGAAAGCTACCAGGGAATAAATTCGCTCTCTCATTACTGAAGTCGGTTGAAACGGACTGAAATACTAGGTCTCTAGTCGTCTTCAGACGACTTAAACTATGAGACAGGGGTTTTTAACCCCTGGCGGACTATAGCTTTAAAACAATGAATCAGCCCTGACCTTTGGGGGGTTGTCGATCGCCGCCCAGAGGCGACATTACAATCTCGGATTTAGTCCTATTATCCTTTCTCTAGTCCCCATTCTCTAATTTCCTATGCTCAAGCAACGCAAAACCACAGTTCCTCTATTGATAGGCGTTTCCGTTTGCGCTCTGGCGATCGGAGCTTTTGCGCCGGTGACGAAGTGGATTGGATTTGGTTCGTCTGCGAATCTGACACCCCAGGATACAGCGATCGCGGAGGCGGAAGTTAGGACTTTGGTATCGCTCTCGCCAATAGAGCGATCGCAGAAGTTGGAAGCGATCGCGCAACAGCCACAATCTACGGCTCGTAGCGAAGCGCGTTATCTGCTGGCGAAAGATTTAATGGCAAAGGGAGAAGCGGCAAAGGCTCTCACTTTGTTAGAGAGATTAGAGCAAGATTATCCGATTTTAGCATCTCACATTGTGATGTTACGGGCCCAAGCTTACGAAGCAGCAGGCGAAGCAGGTAAAGCCGAAAATACTTGGCAGGATTTGCTCAAACGCTATGAGAACGATCCCGTTGCGGCTGAAGCTTTGTATATTTTAGGAAAAACGCAGCCGGAACATTGGGACAAGGCGATCGCGCAATTTCCGTCTCATCCCCGCACTATAGAAATGGCGCGATCGCGGCTGAAAGCAAATCCCAATCAGCCAGAATTACTATTACTGATCGCCAAACATGGCTTGTACCTCAAAGATTACGGCTCAATAGTAGAAACCTTAGCCCAGAAATATTCTGCCTTCTTGAAACCCGAAGATTGGGAAGCGATCGCCTTCGGCTATTGGGAAAAGCAGGATTATGGCAAAGCTGCGATCGCCTACGCCAAATCTCCCCGCACCCCCCGAAATCTCTACCGTAAAGCGCGAGGTTTATGGTTAGATGGAAAAATACCTGAATCTAAAATTGCTTATAAACAACTGATAACTGAATTTCCGGATGGAGGCGAAGACACCGCTTTAGGCTTAATCAGAATTTCGCGAATTTCCGAACCCAAAGAAGCTTTAGTTTACCTCGATCGCGCTATTAGCAAATTCCCCGATCGCGCACCCGAAGCACTGTTAGACAAATCTAAAATTATTGACAAGCAAGGAAACGAAAAGTTAGCTTCCCAAACTCGTCAAATGTTGCTACAAAAATACAGCAATTCTGATGCCGCTGCTGAACTACGCTGGACGATCGCCCAACAAGCCGCGAAGGCGGGAAATTTAAAAATAGCTTGGCAACAAGCCAGAGATATAACCAATAATAACCCCGATAGCATATTAGCACCCGAAGCAGCATTTTGGGTAGGAAAATGGGCGCAGCGAATCGGTCGTCAGGAGGATGCACAAAAAGCATTTGAATATACCATCGCCCGCTATCCAGAATCTTATTTTGCTTGGCGTTCTGCGGTATTTCTGGGTTGGCCTGTAGGAGATTTTACCACTGTACGGAGCTTATCTCCCAATGTAGTCCCACTCTCTCAAAGACCAGAACCTCCAGCGGGTTCTGAAACCTTAAAAGAACTCTATCAGTTAGGTCAAGATCTTTCGGCTTGGACGCTATGGCAAGTTGAGTTTAAAAATCAGATGAAGCCGTCAATACCGGAACAATTTACTGATGGTTTAATGCGGATAGGAGTAGGAGATAATCTAGATGGATTGTGGATGATTTCAAGTTTACGGCAACGAGAAGAACCAGAGGATAAAAACCAATATTTATCCTTAAGACAGCAACCTGCTTACTGGCAAGCATTATATCCATTTCCCTACTTAGAAACAATTGTTAAGTGGTCTGGAGAAATGCGTTTAAATCCAGTATTAGTTACCGCCCTAATTCGGCAAGAATCGCGATTTATGCCAGGGATTAAATCAGCAGTCGGCGCAACTGGTTTAATGCAGGTCATGCCAGAAACAGGGGATTGGATTGCTAAGCAAATTCAACTCAAAAACTATTCTTTAGAGAATGTAGACGACAACATTAAACTCGGTACTTGGTATCTCGATCATACCCATGATGAGTATAAGAATAATTCAATGTTAGCAGTAGCGAGTTACAATGCCGGGCCTGGTGCAGTCGGAGATTGGTTACAGAGATTTGGCTTTAACGATCCTGATGCTTTTGTGGATAAAATTCCCTATGATGAAACTAAGGGATATGTGAAGTCTGTGTTTGAGAATTACTGGAATTATTTAAGGATTTACAATCCAGAGATAAATCAGTTAATGATGCAGCATACTGCGGCGCATCAACAACCAACTAAACCTTAATGCCGACGGGGATTTTAACCCCTGTCGGACTCAATGTTTACGTTAAGCTACAATAGCAATAAATACAGAGGTTAATCTATGACTTACAACTCACCAGAAGAATACATCGAAGCGATGCGAACTATTGTAAACAGTGGCGATTTTGCAGGAGCACAGCAGCTATCATTTAAAGCAGTTGAGCATTACCCCGATCATGCTGAAATTAAGAAGATCGCTCGTATCTTAGCACCATCGGTAGTTAGAGTCAGCAAAGAACCGACCGATCCTAATATCTGGCTCAATCAAGATTGGATCAAGCAGAACCGGATGCAATATCGAGGAAACTGGGTAGCGCTTAAGAATGGTCAATTATTGGCGATTGGAAAAAATGTTGATGAATTAGTGGAGCAGGTAGGTGATATAAAAGAAAAACGTATATTTGTAACAGCGATTTATTAATGACACTGTTTTTTCCAAACGGGGATAGTTTTGCCACTGGTGCTAGTCCTTACGAGTATCGTCCCGCGACTGAAAGCGAAACTACAAATCGGATCGTTTTATCAGTAGAAATTGAAGGGAGGCTTACTGAGGCTGTGGTCGATACGGGTGCGCCTTACGTAATCTGGTCGCCGCGACTTGCTAGACTTGCAGGTTTCACTCCTGCTGATACTTTTGAAAGGACAACAATGCTAGTTAGAGGTATGCGTTTAGAAGGGGGTTTTATTCGGGTAACTATTAAGTTACTTGGAAAAGAAGGTGAGAGTTTGTATGTAGATGCTACTGCTTTCGTTCCTGATGTAGAGGAATATTGGGGTGATTTTCCTTCTTTCTTAGGTTTAACTGGATTTTTAGAAAGAATCCGATTTGCAGCAGATCCAAATACAGATACTTTCTACTTCGGCCCCCTGTAAAAAAACGCTCCCACTTTATTTACAGCCTAAAGAATCGCGAGTAACAACACCAGTTTTAGAATTAACACCAACGGCTTTTTTACACAATTCTTTAACTTGATAACCATCAAGAATTGCATCTGTAAAGTCCGCACCATCAATATTTACATCATCAAAAGTCGATCTCAGTAAAATTGCTTCCGAGAAAACAGTATCGCTTAAATCAGCATTAGTAAAATTTACCTGATCTGCCATTGCGTAAGCTAAATCTGCACCGTGTAAATTCGCTTTTACCATCACAGAAGCACTCATAATTGCTCCTCGTAAATCGGCATTACTAAAATCACTTAACTCCATGTTAGCATTAGAAAATTCAGCCGATCGCAGCATTTGACCCGAAAAGTCGCGGCGCGTGAGTTCAGCATTGCTATAAGATAAGGGAGGAGCGTAATATTTAGATTGAGCTTGGGCTGGTAACGACCAAGTTAAAAGAAAGAGTGCGTAGGCGCAGGCCACCGTAGGTATCGCGAATACAGCTAGTTTCCGAAGTATCATAAATTCGTTTTCCTTGCAAGTAGATATGGGAGTAGTGTATGCCGAACTCAGCTCAACGGCAAAAACGGGTAAAATCATCAATAGTAATGATGAACTTCTAAAAAGCTATGCTAAATTTTGCTTTAACTTGGCTAGTTGCAGCCGTTTCACTGGTAATTACTGCCAATATCGTACCAGGTATTGCGATTAGTAGTTTTCCTGCTGCTTTGGTGGCTGCGGTTCTGGTTGGTTTCGTCAATGCGATTGTGAGACCGATTATCACACTTTTGACACTACCTCTGACGATTATTACTCTGGGTTTGTTTTTGTTGGTAGTGAATGCGATCTCGCTGTCCTTGGCAGCATGGTTGGCGGGAGTGTTCGATATTGGCTTTAAGGTTAGCGGTTTCTGGCCTGCATTTTTCGGTGCGATCGTCCTATCTTTTGTTTCTGGATTGATCGGCAATTTTGTGAATGTGGATAGGACTGGGATCTAATAAACCTTAAGGATTCAAACAGTTAGTCAGTGCGATCGCTTTATTCTGTTTCTGCTGAGGCGATCGCCACTGTCACCGCACCTCCTCTAGTCCCCTGTTTACAATCGGAACGAAAGATCTGTTTAGGAACTAGGAGGTTTTTTTTTGAACCGCAGATAAACGCAGATGAATGCAGATCGTGATTAAATATCTGCTTGCATTTATCGGCGGTGAAGAATTCTTGGTTAATTGTAGCACAAATAGCGGCAGCTTCTGCTACACTGGGAACACCGATTGATTGGGCAACAAATTTTGAAGGGTTGGGTACTGGAATTGAGTTTAAAATCTCAGCAGAGAAGGTTTTTAATTGCCAATTCTGCCCTTGACAAAGTTCTATTAATCCAACTTCATCAGCCTTAGTATCAATAGTAGCAATGCCTGCGATCGTACTTTCTGCTAAATCATAATTGCAGCATACTTGTTTAATAGCAGATTCTATCACGTCTCTAGAAGTTCCGCTTTGGCAACCTATTCCTATCCATAAATTTCTAGCATACTCTGGCACTTTTGGGATACCCAAATTAAGCGATAATTCTGATAATATCATCATCTCCTTGACTTATATCAATTATTTGCCTAAGTCAGGACACGGCTTTGCCGTGTCCCTACAAAATATTACCTCACCGCCGCAGGCATCCCCAAAAGATCCTCAATCCGAGGCATATCTTCCAAAGCAATTACCCGCCCTTCATCCTCAAAGCCAGCAATTTGATCGAAGTTCAAATACTGATACAAATCATCAGCAAAAGGCTCAATCTTCTTACCCACAATGTCCATATATTCCTGCACGCTTGGTACGCGCCCCAACATCGCACAAACAGCAGCTAATTCCGCAGAACCAAGATAGACTCTCGCCTCCTTACCCATACGATTATTGAAGTTACGAGTCGAAGTAGAAAACACCGTTGCCCCATCTTCAACCCGCGCCTGATTGCCCATACAAAGACTACAGCCTGGCATCTCAGTTCGCGCACCAGCAGCCTCGAAAGTGGTGTAAATTCCCTCCTGTTTCAACTGGTATTCATCCATCCGTGTTGGCGGACAAATCCATAAGCGGGTCTTAACTACAGCTTCCCCTTCTAAGACCTTTGCAGTTGCTCGATAATGACCGATATTTGTCATGCAAGAACCAACAAATACTTCATCAATTTTATCGCCCACTACTTCGCTCAATAACTTAACATTATCCGGGTCATTGGGAGCCGCCACAATTGGTTCTTTAATCTCATTCAAATCAATGTCAATGATTTCAACATACTCGGCATCAGTATCGGCTTCCATTAACACTGGATTTGCTAACCATTGTTCCATTTTTGCCACGCGGCGCATCATAGTCCGAGCATCTACATAGCCCCGTGCTACCATGTTTCTCAACAGCGCCACGTTAGAACGTAAATACTCAGAAACAGTCTCTACGCTCAACTTAATTGTGCAACCAGCACAAGAACGTTCTGCGGATGCGTCTGTCAATTCAAAAGCTTGCTCAACTTTCAAGTCTGGCAAACCTTCGATTTCCATGATTCGCCCAGAAAACACATTTTTCTTGTTCTGCTTTTCGACAGTTAGCAATCCTTTTTGAATGGCAATATATGGAATTGCATTTACCACATCCCGCAGGGTTACTCCTGGCTGCAATTCTCCTTTAAACCGGACTAAAACTGATTCCGGCATATCCAAAGGCATGACACCCAAAGCAGCAGCAAAAGCCACTAACCCCGAACCGGCAGGAAAGGAAATTCCTAGAGGAAAACGGGTGTGAGAATCGCCGCCAGTTCCCACTGTATCTGGTAACAACATTCGGTTTAGCCAAGAGTGAATAATCCCATCTCCTGGCCGTAAAGCTACGCCGCCACGTTCAGCAATAAAATCGGGTAATTCTTGGTGAGTTTTGACATCGACTGGTTTGGGATAAGCAGCGGTGTGACAGAAACTTTGCATTACTAAATCGGCACTAAATCCCAAACAAGCTAGTTCTTTTAACTCGTCTCTGGTCATCGGCCCTGTGGTATCTTGAGAGCCAACTGTTGTCATAATTGGTTCGCAGGGAGTACCGGGACGAACACCTGGTAAACCACAGGCTTTGCCTACCATTTTTTGAGCTAAAGTGTAACCTTTGCCCGTATCTGCGGGTGGTTTAGGGCGGGTAAAGATTGTGCTTATTCCTAATCCTAAAGCTTCGCGGGTTTTATCGGTAAGAGTGCGACCAATTAGTAAAGGAATGCGGCCGCCAGCACGAACTTCATCTAAGATAGTGTCAGGTTTGAGGTTGAAAGTGGAAATAACTTGACCGGCTTCATTAGTAATTTCGCCTTTGTAGGGATGAATGGTAATTACCATGCCTGTTTCCATTTTACTAACATCGCATTCGATGGGTAATGCGCCGGAATCTTCAGCGGTGTTGAAGAAAATAGGTGCGATCGCAGTACCTAAAATATATCCCCCATTCCGCTTATTCGGTACGAAAGGAATATCATTACCGATATGCCAGAGTACGGAGTTAATTGCCGATTTCCGCGAGGAACCCGTACCGACAACATCGCCGACATAGGCGACAGGATGGCCTTTTTGCTTCAATGCTGCGATCGCACTTAACGATCCTGGTAGCCGCGTTTCCAGCATTGCCAAAGCGTGTAGCGGAATGTCCGGTCGCGTGGTAGCATGAGTAGCAGGGGACAGGTCATCGGTGTTGGTTTCGCCCGGAACCTTGAACACGCTAACAGTAATCGTTTCTGGCAAAACTGGCCGACCGGTGAACCACTCGGCATTTGCCCAAGAATCCATTACCTGCTTAGCGTAGGGATTGATCTCCGATAGATTCAGTACATCGTGGAAAGCATCAAATACTAACAGGGTTTTGCTTAGCGCTGCTGCTGCCGAGGCTGCCATTGCAGGGTCGTTAGAGGATAGCAAGCTGATTAAAGATTGCACGTTATAGCCGCCTAGCATCGTTCCTAGCAGGTAAACTGCCCACTGGGGTGCAATTAACGGGCTGTGAATTTCGCCTTTGGCGATCGCAGTTAAAAATCCAGCTTTCACATAAGCGGCCCCGTCTACTCCCGGTGGCACGCGATCGCGCAGCATCTCTACTAACGCCTCTTCCTCGCCTGTGGGCGGATTTTTTAGCAGTTCGCAAAGTTCAGAGGTTTGCTGAGCATTCAGCGGTAGCGGTGGAATTCCCATTGCTGCCCGCTCGGCCGTATGTGCGCGGTAAGATTCTAGCATGATTTCGTCTCCTCAAGATGGCATTTTCGACTTTCAATGGGCGATTTTCGCTTGTATAGCAACCGTCAAGGTGGTTAGGACATTCTAGTTTCCTCAAACCCTTAATTCTATGCTCTTCTTTCCCTAGCCCCTAGCCCCTAGCCCCTAACCGCTGAAAGCGGTTGCTATAGATCGGGAAGCTTACCTTCCCAACTTGCCAAAAGCCCTTACCCTTATAAAAACTTAACGCAACTAAAAAAACAGTGGATTTCAATACTTATGGGAGATTTCCCCCAAACTGCCAAGGCGAGGGCAATAGGGCGATCTGTGCGATCGCGAGCGGTGGAGCCGCCCTGCTTGGAAATAAAAATGTCAAATTTACTACATTTTTTGATATAGTTTTTTGCTTAGACAGCAATAGGGTTAACTTCCCCTATTTTCTTTTCCTGTCTTTCTTATCCCCTTGCCCTACTCGAAACTATCTTGACTTTATTGAGAATATTTCGCAATTTATGGGTGGACTAGACTCTCATCTCAGGGATGAGAGGATTTATACATATACATAAATTTATTATGGTTTGTAACCTCACCCAAGGGCAGAAAAAAAATAGTGCCAAGGGGCCTTGCTTAAATTTTCATTCTGGGAATAGAGCTAGGAAGAGTCTTCTTTTAGCCCTGTTAAAGTCACGGAATAATATTCTCCGTTAAATTTTAGTAACAAAACGTTTATTACTCAAGCCAAAAAATGTAATATAAAATACAGGGATCGAACAATATTCTCTTCGTCAGCATCAGGGATCGTTGAATTGTTATAGCTAGAATAATTTGAAAAAGGGTGCAGGAGCCCAGATGTGTACAACAGAAAATTAGAATTTATCAATCAAAAACTAAATCACTCAATCGTGGAACAATGCCTGGGTTGCGCCTTAAGGCAGGAAATGGAAGTGGCGTTGCAAGAAACCAAACAACTTTTGGGTGCGATCGCCCCAACCGCTCCATTACCCCTCGCAGTTAGTCGCACTAGCGATGCAGCTATTCTATACTGCAACGATCTTTTTGGCCTCACTTTTGGATCGCTCTCCACAGAGCTAATCGGCAGAAAATTACCTGAATTTTACTGCGAGCCAGCCGATCGCCAACTTTTACTGGCAGAGCTCGAAAACCAAGGTTACGTCCGCGAGGCAGAAGTGCAGCTCAAAAAGACTGACGAGACAGTCTTTTGGGCATCAGTATCAATGCGACCGCTGACTTTGGAGGGAGAATCGGTGATATTATCTATATTCTCCGATATCACCGATCGCAAAAGAGCTCAAGAAGCACTGCGGCGACAGGCCCTCACCTTCGAGAATATCTACGACGCAGTAGCGATCGCCGACACTGTTGGTAGAATCATCGACTGGAACCCCGCAGCAGAGCGCATTTTTGGCTATACCAAAGCCGAAGTAATCGGTAAAAGTACAGAGATTTTTCACTCCTCCTCAGAACAGGCGACAGCGCTGACCCACGAGATTCTATACAGTCTAAGAAATTCAGGTCGCTGGTCGGGAACAATAAACTTCACCCGCAAAGATGGCAGTGACGGCGTATGCGAAACCACCGTAGTCATAGTTGCCGATGAATTTGGCAAGGCGGTGGGCGCAATGGCGATTAGCCGCGACATCACCTTAGTCAAACGCTCAGAAACAGTAGAGCAAGAATTACTCGCATCCATACACTCGCGAGCCCGCCAGCAAGCCGCCGTCGCTTACTTGGGGCAACAGGCCTTGATGGAGAGTGATTTATCGGCACTGATGGACAAAGCTGTACTTCTAGTTGCTCAAACGCTGAATGTAGAATATTGCAAACTTTTAGAATTACTCCCCGGCGGACACGCTTTTCTGCTACGAGCAGGAGAGGGATGGCAACCAGGCTTAGTGGGCAACGCCACAGTCAGTGCTTCCACGAAGTCTCAGGCGGGTTATACTTTGCTTGCTGGTGAGTCGGTAATTGTGGAAGACGTGCGCTTAGAGACCCGCTTCAGCGGTGCCCCTCTGTTACACAATCACCGCGTCGTCAGCGGTGTTTCCGTCATTATCCCCGGAAATTGGAGCAGAGAAGATTTGGCGCGAGGGGAACGGGGGAGCGGGGGAGAGGGGGAGATTTGGCCTGAAAGGAATAACGGAGGTAAATCCTCCCCATCCTCCCCATCTTCCCCATCCTCCCCATCTTCCCCATCCTCCCCATCTTCCCCATCCTCCCCATCTTCCCCATCTTCCCCATCCCCCGCTTGGGGTGTACTGAGCGCTCATACCAAGCGGCGGCGGCAATTTAGTCAAGATGATGTCCACTTCCTTGAAGCGATCGCGAATGTACTAGCAGCAGCCATCGAGCGATCGCGATCGGAAGAGCGCCTACAACTAATGGAACGCGCGATCGCTTCCAGCAGCAATGGCATTATCATTACCGACGCTACACAGTCAGACAATCCCACGATTTATATCAACCCCAGTTTCGAGCGGATGACAGGCTATCAGCGAGACGAAATTATCGGTAAAAATTGCCGAATTTTGCAACGTGCTGATAGAAATCAACCAGCTCTTAAGGAAGTGCGAACAGCCCTTAACGAAGGCAAAGAATGCCAGGTCGTATTGCAAAACTACCGTAAAGATGGCACTCCTTTTTGGAACGAACTTTCTATTTCACCCGTGTACAACACGCGGCGGCATCTCACCCACTTTGTCGGCATTCAAACCGATATCACCGAGCGCAAACGATCCGAAGAAGAATTATTTTTAAAGTCCCAAACTTTAGCAACTTTTAGCGCCAATCTCAAACAGCTTCACCGGATTACAACTTACAACTATCAAAATTTTGAAGAGCTATTTGCCGATTACCTGTTGGCAGGATGCGAAATATTTGGGCTTTCTACAGGTGTCATCAATCAAATTGAAGGCGAACGCTGCATTATCCGTTCTGTTAAATCTGATATTGAATGTTTTGTCCCCGGCTTGGAATCGGAATTAAAAGATACTTATTGTTCAGCACCGATCAAAATCAAGAAAACTGTTACCTATGCCCATGTAGGTAAAATAGAGGAAATGCAAACGCACCCGGCATATCAAAGATTTAACATGGAATCTTATATAGGTACGCCTATATTTGTGAGCGGTAAGATTTACGGAGTGTTAAGTTTCTCCTCAACACAAATAAGAAGCAAAAATTTTGAAGCCCGCGAAACAGAAATCATCGAACTGATGGCACAAAGCATCGGTAGATTTCTCGCCGCCCACGACACAGAAATAGAACGTCAGCAGGCAGAAAAAGAGCGTATAGAACTAATCGCTTCTCTCCAAGAAAGCGAAGAGCGCTACCGCCGTTTAGTAGAACTTTCCCCCGAAGCGATCGCCGTCTATAGCGAAGATAAAATTGTCTATATCAATGCTGCGGGAGCCAAACTTGTTGGTGCTAAATCTGCGAAAGAATTGATCGGATTTCCCATATTTAACCTCGTCCACCGCGACTATATGGAAGTAGTTAGAGTCCGCATTCAGCAAGTAGAAGAAGAAAACAAAAAAACGAATCTGATCGAACAAAAAATGATTCGACTGGACGGGAAAGTAATCGATGTGGAAATAGCAGGTATACCTGCTACCTATCAAGGGAAAGTCGCAACCCAAATTATCATCAGAGACATCACGGAACGCAAACGCGCCCAACAACAACTCCTCCACGATGCCTTTCACGATGTTCTCACTCAACTGCCAAACCGTGCCCTATTTATTGAGCGTGTTGGTCAAGCTATCCGTCGTTCCAAACAACAGCCAGATTATAAATTTGCTGTCTTATTTTTAGATTTAGATCGCTTTAAAGTCGTCAATGACAGTCTAGGTCATAGTGTAGGAGATCAACTGTTAATTGCGATCGCCCATCGCCTTACCTCCTGTCTTCACCCCTCTGATACCGCCGCTAGACTAGGGGGAGACGAGTTTACTGTCCTACTAGAAGGTATTCAAAGTCTTGGTGATGCTACCATCATTGCCAAAAAGATCAACTACGAGTTTGCCCAGCCCTTCAACCTTGAAGGACACGAAGTATTTACCACCGTCAGCATCGGTATTGTCTTCAGTCAAAGCGAAGTTTCCTCAACAAGTGAAGAAGATTGGAAGTATATGCACTGCCCCATGTACAACCATCCTGAAGATCTCCTGCGGGACGCTGACATTGCCATGTATCGCGCCAAGGCCCTTGGTAAGGCCCGCCATGAGGTTTTTAACTTAGCGATGCACGATCAAACTATTTCTCTGTTGCAATTGGAAACTGACTTGCGGCGGGCGATTCAGGAAAGTTGTCAAATTGCACTAGCCCTTGGAAGACCCGATTTTTCCCCAAAACAGGCAAGTTTGGCACAAAATCTTGGTTTAGAAAGTTCTCAGTTATCAGAGCACACTCAATACTCAAAGGGCAATTCAGCAATTCTCAATTCAAACCCGCTTTGGCTATCGGAGAACTCTTCAGGAAATGCAGCGAAAATTATTAGCGATGGTGGTCATCCACATACTAAATTGTTGTTACATTATCAGCCAATTATTTCACTTTCTACGGGCAGAATTAGCGGTTTTGAGGCGCTTGTACGCTGGCAACACCCAACGAGAGGTTTAGTTTCGCCTGCTGAGTTTATTCCCGTAGCGGAAGAAACTGGTCTGATTATTCCTTTGGGCGCTTGGGTTTTGAGAGAAGCTTGCCGCCAGTTGCGTATTTGGCAAGAACTATTGAAGAAGGAAGAAGGAAGAAGGAAGAAGGAAGAAGAAATAAGGAATAGGAAAGAAGGAAGAGGCGATAGTCCAAATTTCTCTAATTACCAATTACCAATTACTAATTACCAATTACCAATTACTAATTACCCACTGACTATGAGTGTGAATCTTTCAGGTAAGCAGTTGGGGCAAATGAATTTGTTTGAGGAGATTGATGAAATTCTGCAAGAAACTGGGTGCGATCCCAGCAGTTTAAAGTTAGAAATTACGGAAAGCGTGATTGTGGAAAATGTCGCTAAAGCTAGCACTATGCTCGCCCAACTGAAAGCTAGAAATATTCGGCTTTCTATTGATGATTTTGGTACGGGTTATTCATCTTTAAGTTATCTGCACCGCTTCCCGCTTGATACTCTCAAAATTGACCGTTCTTTTGTCAGTCGCTTGAGTACAGAGGGTGGTCGTCCTCTGCAAATTGTACGCGCGATCGTAACGCTGGCTCATAATTTAGGGCTCGACGTAATCGCTGAAGGTGTGGAAACAAAAGAGCAACTAGCGGAACTCCAGCAACTTGAATGCGAACACGCTCAGGGATATTTGTTATCTAGACCTCTGGACAGTAAGGCGGCAACTGAGTTTCTACAAAAAATGTTAACTGGTAATGGGTAATGGGTAATGGGTAATGGGTAATTGCTAATTGCTAATTGCTAATTGGTAATTGCTAATTGCTAATTGCTAATGCTCACTTCCCCATGCTACTAAAAGTTAAAATTTTAAGAGATTATCCGTACATCTACGTACAAATTTTAAGTAGACTTAGATTTTCGGCGATTATTCGTGCATCCACCTACAAGTTCCTCATGCGATTCAATTTTAAGTAATTATCCCTGTCAAACCCTTGATTCCTCATGTAAATTTGCTGCTTAAGTGATTAATATCACACACAAAAAATACCAGGATCGCATTTGAATAAGATATCGATCGCCAAATACTGTGACTAAAATCACAATTTAGCAATGTTTTCAATCACAAAATTGGGTTGGAAAAAAGGGCACAGTATATTTACTAGCATTCCTTATTTTTTAAGAACTACCCCCTTGCACGAAAAAGGAAGCCAAAAGTCATGTCTACTTCCCAGCTCACACTAGAAGAATTATTTGGTCAAGTCATGTTTTCCAGCGTGGTTACTCGCAATGACCGCCAGCAAATCAGATCGGCACTTTTAGGTGGTGGACTCAATGAAGACGAACACGCGATTATTAACAGACTGTTATATAATGTGCGACGTGGATGGGTGAGGATTATCGACTAAGTTAGAAAAACCTCACTTATAATAATTACGATAAATAAAATTGAATCAGCGGATAGGGCTAACCGCTGAGTATTTTCGTGTTTTTGAGCTGCGCGATCGCTGATTAAAATTCTCAAAGAATAATTTAAAATATAAAGTAATGTTTCAGATACATCTATATATATGGCTCCCGCCGTTTTGATCCAGAATCTTCAGAAACGCTACGGCACTGTTGAAGCCGTCAAAGATGTTTCCTTCCAGGTGGAACCGGGGGAGATTTTTGGCTTGCTCGGCCCCAATGGTGCAGGCAAAACCACTACTCTACGGGCTTTGTGTACGTTAACGGCCCCCGATCGCGGACGTTTAGAGGTATCGGGAATCTCAGTTATAGAGCAGCCGAGATTGGTTAGACAACGCTTGGGCTATGTGGCTCAAGAGGTTGCTTTGGATAAGGTACTCACGGGGCGCGAACTTTTGCAATTGCAAGCCGCTCTCTACCATTTGCCTCGGCCGATGATTAAAGATCGGATCGATAATGCGATCGCATTACTCGGTTTAGGGGAATGGGCGGATAAAAAGACAGGCACTTATTCCGGTGGTATCCGCAAACGGCTGGATTTGGCTGCGGGACTGTTACATCAACCGGATGTTTTAGTTTTAGATGAACCGACAGTCGGACTCGATATAGAAAGCCGGGTGGTAGTTTGGGACTTCCTGCGACAGTTGCGCGAGTCTGGGACAACAGTATTGATTACCAGCCATTATCTGGAAGAGGTTGATGCTTTGGCGAACAGAGTAGCAATTATTGATAAGGGTGTGGTGATTGCTGCGGGTACACCAGAAGAATTGAAGGATAAAGTTGGTGGCGATCGCGTTACCCTCCGCATCCGGGAATTTTCGCCCATTGAGGAAGCCGAAAAAGCAAAATCTCTGTTGCAATCTTTGCCTTTTGTACAAGAAGCGATCGTGAATACTGCTCAAGGTAATTCCCTAAATTTAGTGGTAACACCTCAGAGCGATGCACTTTTGAATATTCAGCAAGTAATTAGAGATGCGGGTCTTCCTACTTTTGGAATTGCTCAATCTCGACCGAGTTTGGATGATGTTTATTTAGCGGCGACGGGGAGAACGCTGTTAGATTCAGAGTTAGAAGCTTCTAGTAGTCGGGATTTGAAGGCCGAGCAAAAAGCAGCCATGCGCTCTTAGTTGGAGGAAGAAAGAAGAAGGAAGAAGTTAGAAGTAAGAGTCAACTTTGTTTCTTTGATAACTTATCTAGACCCCACTCTGGGCGGTATTTTTACCGTCAGAGGGCCGCCTTCAGGATATCCGTCTTCACTATTTTGGCGATTGCTATAAAATTTATGGCGATCGCTCTTTTTTTGATGAAATGTTGAATAATAAACTCTATCTGTTGGTGTGAGGAAAGAGAGTGAGTCAGCAAGAGATTTTAACATTAGCCAAAGAAGGTGACGCAACTGCGATCGCCTTTCTCATCAGTCAAGCACTAGGAACCAAAGGCATAGCCGTCAAGGCCACCCGTCAAAACACTTGCCTGCACCTATTACTAGAAGCAGAACAACTCCCCCCCCAAGATGCCTGCATCCGAGTCATCGTTAAAGGATTACTTCGCCTCGAAGCAGCTCAAATCTACTCTATCAAAGTTTATGGGCGGCGAACTAGCCAGCAACTAGCAGGTTGGACTCAAATCGTTGAACTCAAACAACCTTTGGGGAGCGGGGGAGC
>NZ_JAQMUA010000174.1:0-18027 GCF_028330895.1 Kamptonema animale CS-326
CCTTGTTGATACTCAATTCCTGATATCTCTGGGGTTTCCATTTTTTGTAAATCGAATCTGACTAATTCTTGAAAAATTGTTTTAACTGGTGCAAGTCTTGACAACTTGTTTACCCAAGTTAAAGTCGTTTCTACGCGGTGTCGAAGGCTAGGAGCCAACCAACCTTCGAGTCTAGTCCGGTTCAAAAACCTCGCTTGACGATACCTTGTGTGCCGATTTCTGCGACCGCGCCGTAGAGAGCGACGAGACTCTAGCAAAGCCTTAATTGCTTGACCGCGATGAGTTAATTCGGCTACCCAGATCAGATTAGAATCTAAAAATAGAGCAAACCCAGTAACTTTTGAACCAGGGTCAATCTTTAAAGTGACAGGCTGCGGGTCTTGAACCACCGCTTTTTTCAAAATTATCGTGAAAGGATAAAGTCGAAAAACTTTACATTTGCCAACCTTTAAGAGTTTGCGTGCCAAAGATGGTTTGCATGGTGTTAGTGGTTTGCGGTTGACATCTAAAACAAAAACGTAATTTGGTAGGATAGACATTGTTGTGTCCCTTCGATTTCTCGTAAAGTTCGCTTTGCCAATGTTATCAGGGCTTTTTACGTTGGCAACACTGTTCCAGTGACCTTAGAACTGTTTAATTGCAAACAACAGAGCGGAAAACTAGCGTCGCATTCTCCGGTGTTATGACCCCAATAACGTAGTCAATTAAGACTTAGGCGGGTAAGCACGGCTTCAGTTTATTTGCTGAAGCCCCGTGTCTTCAGACCGGGGTTGCTTACAAATTTACACCCATTATTAACAGTTAACCGTTAACAGTTAACAGTTAACAGTTAACCGTTAACAATTTAGCTGCCAATGCCTAAACGCCCTGCCAAAGCGGGAGTTAAAGGCAAAAGCGTGGCAATCATCAAAAACAAAGCTAACAAACCCAAAGCCGCACGCGCATCATCCGGTTCGCTGAGCTCGTTCAAACTTGGCCGTTCCAAGTTCCTTTGCAAAATCAGAATCACTATCGCCCAATATAATGCTAAAGGATTTACTAAAGATGCGATCGCTAATACTGCAAAGGTCGCAAATGTCGCCCTCCCCGCAATTTGACGGCCGTAGATCGCTTGGACGACGCGCCCTCCATCCAATAATCCGGCTGGCATCAAATTAATTGCTGTAATCACCAAACCTAACCACCCAACTACCACCAGCGGATGCACATCTACTATGGGTTGCTGCAAAGCATCTCCCAAAACTACCCGTGCTAGTGTTCCTACTAAAACTGAACCCTTAAAAAAATCAGCGGGGATTTGAAATAAACTGCCTTTGTGAGAAAGTAGGAAACCTCCGATCAGCATGGCGAGGGAAACAATTCCCCCTGCTGCTGGCCCAGCGATCGCCACATCAAAGAGGACTTTGCGGTTAGGTAATACTGACTCGAAGCGGTTGACTGCACCAAAAGAGGCAATTTGCCAAGTGGGAATGAAAAATGGCCATGAAAAGCGGACATTATGGCGCTTGGCGAATACTTGATGTCCAATTTCGTGAGCAATTAAAACTGCCCAAACTCCGAGCGCGATCGGCAAGGCTTGCGGGTAGCGCTGCGGTTCGCTAAAGAAGTCAAACCCAAGCAGTAAACCGCCTGTTTCTAAGCTAGTGGCAAATGTAGCCACGATCAGTACCACAGACAGAATTTTTTGAGAGAGTGTGGTTTGTTGGGGATCGTTTTTGCTGGGTAAAATAATCGCTACTGGTCTGCCGTCAGTATTTTCTACTAAAAATAGCCGATAGCGATCGCCTAATCTTTCCTGTAAACTCGCTGACATCCTGCCGTAGACTAATTCTGGATCTCCGCGCAAGTTCCCTTTGCAGATTACGCCATCCTGAAAGGGAATAGTTTCGGTTGCAAAAAACGTATCGATACCAAAAATACCTTGTATTGCCTTCAGGTCTTCTGCGGGGACGGGAACGAGTTCTGGTTGTTGAGTTGTAGCGGTTTGTACTTCTGTTTTTTCGGGTTCTGAATTAGAGAGCTCTGGCGGCCCATCGGCGGAACTAACCATTTTTTCAGCCCGCGATCGCAGCAACGCATCTTCACCTGCCGCTCGTAGTTTTTTCCCTAAGTAAATGTACAATCCCGTAGAAGCCACCAGCATTAATAAAATGCCGACCAGGTTGAGGTAAATCCCGACTGCAAACAAACCGAAGAATAACAGCCAAGGAGTCATCAGCGACACCGACTGCAACCAGGCTAAGATTCCTAGTTTGCCGAAAGGTACGGCTCGGTAATACCCCCAACCTAAAATTCCAATGGCAATCAACACGATAATAATCGTTGCCGCGTTTTCTGATAGAGTATCAATCCCCAATAAAGAGCGATCGGCATCTACTGCACCTATCAGAAATGATAAATTCCTGGGAATATCAAATAGAGTTGGTGTAAACATATCCAAACCTTTCTGAAACTAGCCTTATCACTTAGGATAGCGCCTGAAGGTTACTCATCTAGCAATGAGCTCCTGCTGTTTTTTTGCTTGACATTATATATATTTTATGCTAAAGGATTTTTTACTGGTAGTGTGAGTGCGATCGTTATCCCATTTCTCCAAAGTATGGAAGGGTCAGTGAAAGGCGATCGCCCTCGCCGCATGGGGTACAATTCTGGAAGTAATTGGCACCAGCATCCTCAACTTTGCCCTCACTGACATCCAAGCCGATTTCGGAGCCACAATTCACGAAGTGGGTTGGGTAGTTACCGGGTACGCGATCGCCAAAGTCATCCTTATTTCCTTATTCCTTTGAGAGCTTGGCTAGGAGATTATACCAAATCCGGGTTTAGCGATCCCCTTTATTCGTAATTCTTCGTCATTGCGAGGCGAACACAGCGACAATAAAGGGGGTAGTCAACCCGGATTTGGTATTACTTAGGTTGGGTAAATCTGCCATTGGTAGTGGTTTTAACAGGATTGCCACCCGTCAACTACACAACTTTAAGTTCACCAATTTTCGTCAAGCTCTAATTAATTGCTAATCGCAATACTTTCTCCTGTTTCCGCAGCTTTCTTTAACGAATTTGCAACTTTTAGAGTATACAAACTAGCGGCTGAATTTAGATAAAGAGGCGTTCCCTCTATTAAATAATCTAAGACCATTATTGTATCTTTTGCAAATAAGCCGCGACGAGTACCAACCTCAATATTTTGGGTATTTTCTCCCTGGATTAATTGACCAGATTCCGGCGTAAAAATTAGCTTTCCTGCTTCACCGTAAATAGTAAAAGTATTTTCCGACTGCCACCATGTTTCTCCTTTCCCATACACAGATTCAGCTATAATACCGTTAGTAAATCGCAACTGAGCGCTGCACAAACAAGATTTATAAAAATCGGGTTCCGTATCCCAAAATTGAGTTTGACAGGTAACACTCCCTACTTCCCCAAACAAATCAGTAAATCGATGCAATCGAGAAAGAGCACCAACAAAAGGAAAGCCAAACAAGGAATGTTGGTAAGTCCATTTCCGAGGTGCAGGATGCTGGGGATTGATGGTAACGTAGCGGACATAGGAAACTCTGCCAATTGCTGGCAAATATTCCTTAACTGCTTGATGCAAACCGCCTAATAGTTCAATGTGTTCGACGTGGAGCAATTTTTGCTGTTGCTGTGCGATCGCGATCGCGCCTTCAGCTTCCGATGCGTCCAATGCTAGGGGATATTCGACAACTACGTGCTTGCCATTTTCCAGGGCCGCACGCGCGATCGCGCCGTGATCTCGATTTACCGTACAGACAATTACCAAATCTAGGTCATCGCGTTCTATTAGTTTCCGCCAAGAAACTGATTGCTCAATCTGGAATTCTTCGCTAAAGGCTTCCGTACTCTCAGGCCTATGACCCGCAACGGTTATCAGGTGCGATCGCTCATCAGTCCCCAGAGTCTGGGCCCTTAGCTTAGCGGTAAAACCCGTACCAACAATGCCCACCCTAATAGGGGAACTAGCCGAGAAGCGAGAGGTAGTATTCATCTGGAACTCACTGCAAAATAACCAAAATATAGCAGTCGCCAAGGCAATTAAGACCTTCTGAGTTCCACCAAACTCGCTGATTCTATTCCCTTCTTCCCCTTCTTCCTCTAGCCGTGAGCATGGGAGTATCGGAGCATCGTAGCCCCTTCTTCTTCCCCTAGCCCTAAGCATCGGAGCATCGGAGCATCGTAACCGCCCTGGCGGTTGCTATAGCATAAGTATAAGTAATCAAGATGAAATTAGAAAAAGTTATAACTAATCCCATTCAAAATATATATGAAATCAGTGTTGCAAAATTCCTAGTTTCCCCTACTATCAGAGAGTAAACTAACCAAAGTGCAAACCTGACGGGCTAATATAACATTCAGGTTTGTATTAGGCAAGCTTATCGGTTTTGTAGAACTTTTGAGAGGATCAGTGCATGGCAACCTATAAAGTAACACTCATCAACGAAGCTGAAGGCATTAATTCCACGATTGACGTTGAGGAAGATACATATATTCTCGACGCTGCTGAAGAAGCAGGACTTGACCTGCCTTACTCTTGTCGCGCAGGTGCTTGCTCTACCTGTGCTGGCAAAATCACCAGCGGTGAAGTGGATCAGTCTGACCAATCTTTCTTGGATGACGATCAGATCGAAGCCGGATTTGTCTTAACCTGCGTCGCTTATCCCAAGTCTGACTGTACTATCCAAACCCACCAAGAAGAATCTCTGTACTAAGGTGACATACTCCCACATCAAGCTGAGTACAGCTATGATGTGGGCTTCTCAGCAGCCCGATGAAGGGTATGCAAGATTTCCTTGGCGGTACTGTTATCCATAGAACCAACTACAGAAAGATTCCCACTACGGCGTTTTATACTGGGGAAAATGCCCATCCCCAGTCTTTTTAGATTGATCGCAGCATTAATATCGCGATCTACCATCAAAGAGTTTTGCTCGTCCCAATAGTCTCGCATACTACAATCGGTGAAAATAACTTCATTCCGATAGCTGAGTACCATTGAGGTGTAAGCAGGTTTATGTGAAATGACGGCTGCTCCAGCTTTTCCGGCTATGTAGTCCAGCGTCGTAAAAAATTGGCCAAAAGCTGCATCTTGCCAAGATTTATTTAGTCCCGACTTAGCGGATTGACCGTTAGGAAGATAATTTCCATCGTCATCTTGCTTGGTCTTATTCCGCTTCATCAAACCTTTGAGGTTCAAGTCTTCATGGAAAAAGAATTTAGCTCCCGTCCTCACCAATTTGTGAGCAGTTTTGTAATGAAAGTTCTTACGAGAACGGGCAATCTTTTGATGTTGCCTCGCCTCTTTTTTAGCTAATTTGCGTCTTGACTTAGAACCTCGTTTCCGTTTGTTTCGCTTCGTTGAAATACGATTTAGTTTAGATTGACTTTTTCGGAGCGGTTTTAACGAGGGTAATTTCTCTCCTTCGGATGTGGCGAGGTAGACATCTTCGTGCAAAACTGCATCCAGACCGATTGAGTTATCCCAAGTGGGAATAATTTTGTCGGGTGTAGATTCAGGAACAGAATCGTCTTCAAGATTTAACTGAATAAACCAACCGTCAGATTTTCTCGTAACACTGACTTGTTTAACAGTAAACCCGTCTGGAGTTCGGCGGTGCATCCTAACTTTTATAACCCCTAATTTGGGTAATCGAAGGTAAAACCAGTTCTTGCGAACTAATTTAACCCAGCCATCACCCGCAGTTGGGAAAGTCATAGTGCGGTAGTCAGCCTCGGTTTTAAATCGAGGTCTACCAGACTTCCCACCTTTGCTGTCACCGACAATAAACCGTTCAAATGCTTTCTCTACTCGCTTAGAGACATCTTGCAATACAGTTGAATCTACTTGCTTAAAATCTAGCAACTCACCACTATGGACTACTTTAACCAAATCTTTTTTGAGGATTGGTAGTTGTTGTTTTTGGTGGTAATAATTTGGCTTTTCTCTGGGAGCAGCAATGCTGGTTATCAATGGACAAGCGTTTACAGTAGTGCGATTCTTTTCCCACCAATCAAAGCGCTCTCCCAACTGGCGGTTATACCAATAACGGCAAATTCTCAGCCATTGGTTGAGGGTTAGTTTTTGATTAGTGTCGGGATAGAATTGGTACTGGTAGGTAGCTTTCATTACATCGCAGCCGATACGCATCAATTAGTGTTACTTTAACATAAAAATATTGAACACTTTAAGAAAGTTTTTGTTCGCCTCGTCATCCACCTGCCCACTGCTCAAAGCTATGCTTTGAGATTGCGAACAGGCGGAATCCTCGTCTCACGCGCCTCTCATCCCACACTAACCTTCGATCGGTATAGTGTGGGGATTCCCATCGGTTTAGCTAAATCAGCAACAGACGGTTGTTTTCAGTAGTAGGGTGGGCAATTCCCACCTTACTAATTTTTATTTTCGGGCGATCGCCAAAAAACTATAGAGGGATCGAGGGGTACAACTTTGCTACCTGGGAAATAAAAGTTAAGAATGCGATCGCTATTCCAACCCAATTTAGCCAAGTTATAAGACCCAGTTTGGCTCATCCCTACACCGTGACCAAAACCGCCTCCCACAAAGGCATATCCTTTAATCGATTTATCGGGATTGTACACTGGATCTAAATAAAACAGCGTACTGATTGGCGGCTCAAAAGCGTTGCGAATCTCATCTTTATCAATCTCAATTTTTCCTGCATCAGTTTGCACAGTCATTTTCAAAACTCGGCCCGCAGGCGATCGCTCCGTAACTAACACCTGCTGAATCGTTTTAAAATTAGCCAGAGGACTCTGTTTCTTCTGAAAATATTGCTTCAGAAATGCAGCCATCGCCTCTAAGCTAGTTTCTTCCCGCCAGCGAAAGGCATCAGAACCTTCCTCATTAAACCCCTTCTTCAGGCTCATAAATCGCCGGAAATTTTGTTCATTTGCCAAACTCTGCTTAGATAAATCCCAAACATTACCTGGTGCGTCAATCACCGATCGCAAATAAGGTCTTTCTGGGCCATGCCAAACATCGCCAAAAGTAGCCGTAATACCGCCGCTAGCCGCAGAATAAAGCGCGTCTACCAGTTCATTATTATAGGCTACTACCAAACCGCGAGTTGCAGAAATTGCCCTGTCAGTTTCAGGATAAACCTCAGTCAATCCCTTGTAAACTTGGCAATTAGTATCCGCGCACAATTCGTAATTATCAATCGCAAAGCGGCGAATATTCCTCAGCGCATAAGTCCTTGCTAAAATTGCTTGAGCTTCAATCGAAGCGTAGGGAGAAAATGCCCCAATTTCATGCGGTACAACTCCTCGCAAATAAGTTTCTACAGGCACTTCATTCACTAAAGTATAAGTACCGTAAGCATTAGTTTGAAGTTGCAGTCTCCCCCCATAGCGGCGAGTATTCTCATAGCTGGGCGTTGTCCCTTCCGCGACTTCAATCACCCCATTTCCCGCCGTCACCTTCAACTCATTGCGATTGTATCGAAAGCCATTTAGCACCCAAAATGCTTGCGGTACTTGCTTGACAATTTTAGTATCGATAAAAGCAGTTTTATTACCTTGAGCCTGTAAACTTTCTAACAACAATCGCCGCAATAAAGGAGTTTTATAAACATCTCGTTTTGCCCAAACTTGCCAACGTTCCGGTTGAGCAATTTCTACTTCAATTCCCCGATCGCGCCACTGATTCGCGCTATCTTCAGCACTCTCGAAACTGCGGTGAGCACTGAGTATAACTCGTTCCTCTACTACAGGTGCAGGTAGCGGTTTCATCGCCACTTCTAACTTGACACTAGCAGTGTTAGCTGTTTCTATTCCCTTGGGAGTTAGGTAACGCAAAGTTAAGCTTGAACCTGGGGTAGCTTTCAGTGTCAGCTTGTCCGTTGGTTTAGTGCCAAATCTCTGTACCACACCGATTTTGATATCTCGATCTTTGGGAGTTTCTTTAGGAGCTTGGGCGAAACTAGACTCGCTACCAAGTCCTAGGAGGCAAAAAGCAGTAAAAAGCTGGACAGATATGCTGAAATACTTAAAAAGCGAAGCTTGAGCTTGTTGAGCTAGCAAAGTTAACTGCCTCCTAGGACTGGAAATTTGGTGCTTCCTTGAATTGTAGGGTAGCACAAGTTAATGCGTCTACAGAGGTATTGACAAAATTTGCTCTACTTCTAATTCATCTTAACAAGATCGGACTTATGCAGAGACAACCTCATTATCTCATAGCGATGCCTGCGGACTTACGCAGAGACAACCTCATTATCTCATGGGATGCCTGCGGACTTTGGCACGATCCTTTGATGGGATCAGAGCGAACTTTGCCGAAAGGCTCAGTCAAGCCGTAAAATGCTAGATACACCTACGTAGCGAAGCCATCTTAGACCGCGATTTTTTTGATACTTCGTGCTTAAGTCCTGGAGATGCCTTGCCTAATTCTAGAAAAGATAAGGTTTCAGCAAAAATATTCAAAACTATTGTTAAAAAAAATAATTAAAGCGGCTACCATCGCTCCTTTTCTTACTCTAAACCTTGAAGAAATACACCCATAAGACTTATATCAATTCGGAAAACTATTAGTACAATCTTGATGTTAGTTTTCACTTCGTACTGTCTAAACTACAGCTATTACTGTTACAGAAACTTTAAGGATGGGGATTATATACTACTTTAGGATTTTATAAATATTTTTTCACATTTAAATTCTGATAACAATCGACCATTCCTGCTATTGTGAGAACTAAGTAGATTAAGTGGGAAAATACATAAGTATGTCATTACGAGTGAAACGTTGGCGTAGCCTGCCCGTTAGGGCTTAGCAATCCCAAGAGGAATGAGAGCTTTACATTCTGTTACATACCAAGATCGATCTACACCTACCTACTTAACCAGAATAGACTTACACATGAATGTGTAAAACTCAACTCCCCCCAACTTTTTTTAAAATGGGTTTTAGGAGTGTCTCTGCGTAAGTCCTACATAAAGTAATTTGGAGAAGATAATTATGACACCTGTAGAAATTGAAAGAACACCAATGACTGAGCAAGAAGTAGAAAAGCTGTGGGAAGCATTTAAAATGTTTGACGCAGACGGTAGCGGTGCTATTTCAGCAGAAGAACTGGGTCAAGTGATGCGATCCTTGGGACAGAGCCCCAGCGAGACAGAACTCCGGGACATGATTAAAGAAGTAGATGTTGACCTGTCGGGAAGTATCGATTTTGAAGAGTTTAAAGCGTTAATTGTCTCCCAACAAGGCGATCGCACCAGCCGCCTAAAACTAGCATTCAGCGTGTTTGATGAGGACGGCAGCGGTCAAATCACCGTCAACGAGCTGCGTAGTGTGATGAGTCAGTTTGGACTGACAGATAAAGAACTTAATGACATAGTACAAGAAGTCGATCATGATGGCGATGCCTCCATTGACTTTGAAGAGTTCTGTAAACTGGTGCCCGAAGAGTCCGAGATCGCAACAGGTTATCAAGACTCACCCATTCCCCCCACCACATCAGATCAGCCAACTGCAACTGATGCGAGTACAACAGCCACCGAAAGCACACCCACGATCGCCAACGAGGTAGAACCAACCACCACCACACCCACTCCCCAGGAAACACCCAGCGAAATAGATGCAGAGGTAGCGAGACTCACAGAACTACTCGCCAAACACCCACAAAACGAGACAAAGCGCGGTACATCGCGCTTACAGATGCAAATTGGTCTATTTCGCCTAATCCAGGGAGCCGCCTATCGCTGCTTCCGCGAGAGTTTCTCCGCCAACCACGAAACCCACCTGCGCGTCAGAAATCTACCCTACAGAATCACTGATTTTGTCAAATTTGTGAAGACTGCGATCGCGCTTTACAAAGGATTAGGAATCGTCGAACCAGCTTGCAATCCCTTACTGGATGCAGTGGTAGAATCAATTACTAATGAGTATGCCCGACTAGAAGACCGGATTAAGAATTGGAAGGCGATCGAAAAAACCCCAGAAATGTTGGCAGAACAAAAAGCCATGTTAGAGGCGCGGGGTAAATCTGCCACTGTCAAAGAAAAGTTTGCCGCCGGAGTTGAGTTTGCCATCACCATCAAGAAAAAACGTCTTAACTTGCGCGATGTTGCTGAAGGTGTACTTGCCATCAATGAGCTCAACCGACTCAGGAAGATGGAACTCAATCAAGAGATTGCTCCAGAAGTAGAGCAATCAGCCGGAGATCCCAAAGATTACCTCAAAAAGTGGAACCGCGTCCTCCTCTCTGATGCCTCCGAACAAGTCGATGGTGCAATGATGCCAGTAGCCTATTGGTATGAGGAATTTATGCCAAAACTGTTGGCTGCTTTCAGCGTCAACACCGTCGCCGATATCCAGAGTAATACCGTTCCTGACGAAGCAGCCTTAGACAAGTGGTATCAATCTACTAAGGAGTCAGGGGAATTTAACGTTTATGGTGCCGATGTTGCAGACGGCTTTTCCCAATGCACTCCCCAACAAAAACTAATGCTTAAACAAGCTTGGCGACTCACTCACAACTACCTAAATGGAGTGCAAAAACGGCGGGAACGTCAGGAATTTGGACGCGACTCTGGCGCACTTTCCCATTATGTATCATTCATTGATATATCCCTGGGCCGCAGCGATATCAAGGATGCTCAGATGCGCGTCAGTTTTCCATACTATATCGGGCCAGGGGTTTGGCGTTTCTTCCACACCAGTGCGGAAATTGTATCTACTAAAACGCCTGAGCAACAAAAAGCCTTGATAGCCGTTTTCAAGGAGTTTTTTCAACTTTTTGCCACGATGTACCCCTGTCCTTATTGTCGCCACCATCTAAATGCCTATGTTGTGCAGAATAAGGAGGTGGAAATGTACCCTGTGGAGTACCTCGTACTCGGCCGCGACGTGAATCTTACTGACTTTAAGGTATCCCTAGAAGCAAAGCTTTCTACTGTGGTTGATGGTTCTTCTCTGCGCTTATTTTTCTGGAAGTTACACAACACTGTTTCTTCATCTATTGCTCGTTCTGAGGAGTGGTATCACAAGGATGAAAAAGCTTTCTACACTACTCGCTATTGGCCGAGTCTTGACTCAGAGTTAGCGCGTGCCAAAGCACTTAAACATATCAGCATTTCCACCGATCGCATCTATGGTCTTTATGGGATGCTGAAGCCTGCATCGCGGCTTTCGGCTGTGAGAACTACTTTGCAAAAGCTTTTGGAAAAGGGCGATGTGGAAGGGATTAAGGCTGCCTGTACGATCGCCGAAGATTATATTAAGGATTTGGAGGAGGCTGCGATCGGTGGAAATTTCCTACAGGATACATATTACTTCGAGCCTGATCTTGTTGATAAAGCTCCACACTTTACTCCTGATGAAGAACAATTTGCCCGCAGTGGTGTGTTTGTGGAGATTGGTTAACCCTCAGTAAATTAAATTGAATTCTCAATAATTTACTCAAAGGTATGTAGTTGCGCTTTAGCGCAGACAGCGCAACTACATACAGACAACTACTCGTAGCGATCCTTCTTAGATTTAATCACCTCAATTACATCATCGTGCATTTGCCCCTCAATAATATCCTTGAGATGAATTTGCCCATTGATGTATTGAACGTGGATACGCCAGCCTGAGATTTTATCGATATCAGCACGATAAATTTTCTGCTTAACACCTGTTACTTTGTGGAGTCTCGTTTTTGGAAATTTTCTTGTTCTGTGACACTCGTTGTCTTCAAGTTCTGCCAAAGCTTCAAGAAAACAAATCTTTAGCTCATCATCTGGCAAAATCTTCATAGCTTTGTGAATAATACCATATTCATCGCAGAGGGTAATAGTCTGTGCCATAAATAAGCTTACGAGATTTGGGCAGCTTCTAGATTGTGGTGAAGGATATCTTGATATAAAGACTCTGCTACACCCTGATATGCTCGATCGAGGTCATCGTGTTTAACTACTCGAAAAAGAGTAAAAATAACTTGCCCAAAAATTGGATCTTCGTCAACTGCCCAAATCACTCTTAGTGTTCGAGAAATCCGTAGTATGTAAAGAGAAGATTCGTAACCATTAAGATTTAGGGGAAGGCGATGTAGCTTACGATAGACATCAGCTTTTTGAGTTGGGAAGAGGCTAGCGCAATCGTTAATTTTTTGAATAGCTGCTGCTTTTTCATCTTCACTCAACTTAGAAATATCTTTCTCAAAGCGCTTTGTTGACTCAATTAAAACATCCACGTTACGAACCGCCAGTCTTAATCTAATACTTGCTTTCAAGACTTAAGTATAACAAAAAAATCTTGTTTTTAGAATAGGATTAGGACTTGTTGGCGATCGCAACTGCCGAAGCACCATAAAATCAGAAACTCAAACCGATTACATCAACCTATGCTCAGCGGTAATTTTTTGTTTAAGTCCCGCTAATGTCATAGTTTCCTGACATTTGACTTGCAACTCGAAGTCGTTATGAGTATGATTTAAAAAGAAGCAAGAAAGAGAGCCGCAATGAGGATAGAAGAAATACCTATCAAACAAATTCGCCGCCCCCTGCCGCGAGTCAACGACCAAACCAAAGTAGCCGCGCTGATGGAATCCATCCGCGAGGTAGGATTAAAAGAGCCAATCGACGTGCTAGAAGTAGATGGCAAGTATTATGGCTTCTCAGGTTGCCACAGATATGAAGCTTGCGATCGCCTCGGCCTCGAAACCATCCGCTGCAAAGTCCGCCGAGCACCCCGTTCCGTTTTGCAGATGCACCTAGCCTAAGAGATTTGAAGAAGCCAGCTCATCCTTTTAGCAGATGCTTCTGTCACCAGTTTTTTCTAAAATTTCTCTAATTACAATTAACTTGAGGCAAACATAATGAGTAAGAACAACCACAAACAAGCTCTTTACCCAACTCGTATCGATCTGTCCGCAGAAACGCGCACTAAACTTGTTGGGATTCTTAACGACACTTTGGCAAACACCCTCGACTTAAAAACTCAAGTCAAGCAAGCCCACTGGAACGTCAAAGGCTTAGATTTTTACCAGTTACACTTGCTGTTTGATGAAATGGCAGGAGAATTAGAAGAGTACGTCGATATGTTTGCCGAAAGGATCACAGCTTTGGGCGGGTTGGCTTTGGGAACAGCCCGCATCGCCGCCGCAGAATCGAGCTTGCCAGAGTATCCCTTCGATATCCTTGATGGTAAATCCCATATTACCGCCTTAGCCGATCGCTATGCTCCCTATGGCAAGTTATTGCGAGATGCGATCGATAAGACGGGAGAATGGGGCGATGCTGACACTGCTGATTTATACACCGAAGTCTCGCGGGCGATCGACAAGCGGCTATGGTTCTTGGAAGCCCACCTGCAACCCTCAGAAATTGGTTCAGAAGATGAGGAAGTGGCTGGAAAAAAAGAAAAAGTCAAGCACAAGTAAAATTTGTTAACGGTTAACGGTTAACTGTTAACCGTTAGTTGTTTGCTTGCTGAGTTAGACATTATAGAGTGGTGCGGGCATCTTGCTACAGCACTTTCCAGGTAAGTGAGGTACAGAGAAACCGGGTTTCTTGAATAAAACCGATTTCTGGCGATAAATAAGCGAAGAAACCCGGTTTCTGGGGTGTACTTCATAAACCTGGAATCCGCTGTATATAATTCTGATGTACTCGGAAATGAATAAAAGTTTAACCAATTACCAATTACCAATTACCAATTACCAATTTCCCAGAGACTTTGAAGGGGTAATGCGTGACAGTTAAAATTTCAGATTACACCCTCGAATTACAACGCCTGATGCAACAGGCGGGGTTTTCTAGTTTGAGGGCGTTGAGTCAGGCAAGTGGCGTTTCTGAACTGGATTTGATCCGCTTGCGGCGGGGGTTAGCTTTGCAGACGCGAGCAGATACGCTAGTAAAAATTAGTCAAGCTTTGGAAATTTCTATAACAGAGTTATTGGCAACTTTTGCTCCTGGGTCTGTAGAATTGCCCCAGGAGTCAGGATCGGCAGCAATAGCAGAGGAAATAGCACAGGAATACGATCGCCTGCAAACTCAGATGCAGCAGCAGCGAGAAACTTTAATACAGGAATTTCAGCAACAAACATTGCAAATCTTGGAATCTTGGATGCTGCAATGGCCAACTGCGGCAAGTAAAGCTCAGGAAAATCCCGACTTATCCGCAGTGAAATTGCTGCCATTACTACGGCCAATTGAACAGCTATTGCGGGAATGGGGAGTAGAGGCGATCGCCACAGTCGGAGCATCCATTCCCTATGACCCCCAATTTCACCAGCTAATGGAAGGAACCGCTCAGCCAGGGGAAACAGTCAAAGTGCGCTACACTGGCTATCGGCAAGGAGACAAACTCCTCCACCGCGCCAAAGTCAGCCCCATTACTTTCAAAGTTCCCGAAACTTGATAGAATTATGGCTGTCTGACTCAGCCTTTAATCATCAAGCTTTTTGTGGATCATCCTCAAAAAGGTTGTTATTAAAAATCCCCGCGTCTTTAGACTGGGGAGTGTCAAACTAAAGTAATCTGGCTACTGATAATCGGATATAGCACCTGGAAAATTATGAGTCCTGTAGTTAAAATTATTCAACCCTCCGGCATTTTAGACGGTACAAAGGCAAGTCAATTCCGCCAAGAGATTAGCGATCTAGTGGAATCTGGGGCAGATGTGGTATTAATAGACTTCCAAGATGTGACATTTATGGATAGTTCTGGCTTAGGCGCTTTAGTCCTGGCGCTGAAAACTGTACGCGCCGCCGGCAGCCAACTGGTAGTCTGTTCTATCAACGAGCAAATCAGAATCTTGTTTGAACTCACTAGCATGGATCGAGTTTTCGAGATATTTCCTAGCCGCGACGCTTTTAATACCAAGATTCTCTCCAGCAGCTAAACTTTTTAGGCGATCGCCGCTTGCAAATTTCTCCAAAATGTGCTAAGGGAGATAAGTTAGCCAAAGTTGACTTTGAGTAAAGACCAATCATCGTCAAAAGCAGCTTTGGCATTTAAATTTTGAACGTAGTTAAAAACTCGGTCAAGATCGTCAGCATTTCTGTTGTGAGGAGTAGTAATTAGGTCAATAAAAGCATCAAGCCCCCAGATATTGCCATCAGGTTGATGAATCTCGTAAACCCCATCACTGAAGATATACAGCGTACTCAACTCATCTACATAGCAGGAATTATCGAGATATTCAGCATCTGGGAACATCCCAACTGGCATTCCGGGAGTTTTTAGGCGTTTGGCTTTGGGGATACCCCCATCCGTGGATACCAAGACGGCGGGCGGATGACCGGCGCTGGCATATACTAGCTGGCGCTGAGGTCGGTTGTAAACACCGTACCACATTGTAAAATACTTGTCATTTTGATAACTCATCTGAAAAGTAGTATTGAGCGATCGCAGCACCTCGCTAGGTTGGTAGTAGTTAATATTGGGAATAGCTCGCGATCGCAGCAAATTCAAGACTGCCACAGAGGGAAGCGCCGCCCTCAAACCATGTCCAGCCACATCCAGCAAGTAAATCGCCAAATAATCAGAGTCCAGCCAAGTATAGTCAAAGCAATCTCCACCCAACTGCCTCGAAGGGATAAACTTTGCCTCCACGCTCACAGGTTCCGTTAAAGGATCGGGGAGTAGCGATCGCACATACTCAGCCGCCTCAGCTAACTCAGCCTCCAGTAACCCCTTAGCAATTTGTAAATCTCGGCTAAGCTGGTGTAGGCGCAGCCCCGCCCGCACTCTGGCTTGCAACTCATTGAGTTCAATCGGCTTAGAGATAAAATCATCCGCGCCAGCATCAAGACCCTTAACGCGATCGGCTACCGATCCCAGCGAAGTCAACAAAAAGAATTGAGTAGTTGACAAATCTGGATTTGCCTTAACTCGGCGGCACACTTCTATTCCCGTCAGACGCGGCATAATCCAGTCGCAAATGATCAGAGCTGGGCGCAACTGTTGAGCCTGGGTAATACCGTCTTCGCCATTGCTCGCTACCGTAACCTCATAACCCTGTTTTTTCAGGGTTCTTCTCAGCAGCTCTTGAACGGCAGTATCGTCGTCAATAACCAGAATTTGAAACATGGGGGCTCAGGTAGTACAAGTTTTTCAAGGTCTGGGGGTAGTCAAAAAGATATCCAGCCAACACGCTTGCCACAATTGAGTATAGTCTAATAAGATAGCAGTCGAGCTAAATGCTAGGCGAGTCAACAGTCGCGCTCAATTTAGACTTAAACTTGATTTAAAATACGGCATAACTTTAGTGGCTTAGCGTGGTTGAATTAAAAAGTTCTGACAAGTCGCCAGTACCGGGGAAAGCCCACATTCAAGTCAATCCAGATCTGAAGGAATTAGACCCTGTTTTGTCTTGGTTTGCCCAATTGCATCAGCCGCCAATTCCCACCAGTATTTGGCTCAGGTGTCAATTAGCCCTAGCTGAGGGTTTTACCAATGCGGTTCGCTATGCCCACAAAGGCAAACCGGACATTCCTATTGACATTGAGGTAGCCCTGTTTCCCGAACGCTTAGAGATTAGAATCTGGGATTACGGCCCATCCTTTGATTTAGAACAGAAAATCAAGGAACTATCCGATCGAGTGGATACGTTTTCTGGTGGCGGCCGAGGCGTAAAACTGATGAAGGACATAGCCGATCGTCTGAGTTATACCGCTACTGCCGATAACCGGAACTGTCTATTAATCGTCAAAGGTTATTCCCCCCAAATTGAAACATGAATGGTTCAGAGGTTGGGGGGTGAGGTCAAATAATTGAGAATGAGACAACCCTACTCTAGGAAAGGGGATTGAGCCAACGTAGGATTTCCCGTTTTAACTGATTCAGTTCCCGGTAGACTTGTTGTTTCACCCACTGACCAATAGCATCTAGGGGGGTAAAAACTTGACCAACAGGCCAGCTTACATCTTGACCCAAGGGCGTTTGGTGGTTGCCGGCCATTGTCTGTAACGCAACCATACCGGGAAAACGGGGTTGGAGTACCTTTGCCAGTATTATGCTCTGATCGAGATTGTCATCGGCAAATTTAACTAAGAGGTTACGCCGAATTTGATAGTGTTCTTGGACTATACGGTTAGTTTCTTGGGGGGAAGGAGTAAACTCAACGTTAAAGACGGGCGATATTTGCTCTACGATCGGGATTGCGTCGCGGGCTGCATAGTTGTTAAAAGAAATCAAGATATTACCCGCCCGTTCTACGTCAAATAGACTGCCGATGAGTAGGTGTAACTTGCAACCCATGCTGTGCCCGATGCCGTAGATGGGGAAGTATGCCTTTCGTAAGGTTTTAGTAGCGTACAAGCGATCGAGGGCGTTTTCAAATTTGTTGAGGACATCGCGGGCGATCGCAACATGATCTAAAGTATTCACAAATGGTGTAGCAACCACAGCATATCCTTGTCCTGCCAATTCCTCTAATAGCCACCGATAGGTCAATTGCGGTGCTGTGGCTACAAAAGCCCCCCCTAGAAAATGTACGATCGCGCTAGGTCGCGGTGGAATTAATACCCAGTTCCCAGAAATTTCTTGCCAGTCCATAAATTAATATCTTAAAACTATAGGTGACATACTCCCACATCAAGCTGGGTACAGCTATGATGTGGGCTTCTTAACAGCCCGATGAAGGGTATCCAAGATTTCCTTCGCAGTACTTTCATCCATAGAACCAACTACAGAAAGATTCCCGCTACGGCGTTTTATACTGGGGAAAATGCCCAACCCCAGTCTTTTTAAGTTAATCGCAGCATTAATATCTCGATCTACCATCAAAGAGTTTTGCTCATCCCAATAGTTTCGCATATTACAATCGGTGAAAATTACTTCATCCCGATAACTGAGCACCATTGAGGTGTAAGCAGGTTTATGTGAGATGACGGCTGCTCCAGCTTTTCCGGCTATGTAGTCCAGCGTCGTAAAAAATTGTCCAAAAGCTGCATCTTGCCAAGACTTATTCAGTCCCGACTTAGCAGATTGACCGTTAGGTAAATACTTTCCATTCTCATCTTGCTTGCTCTTATTCCGCTTCATTAAACCTTTGAGGTTCAA
>NZ_JAQMUA010000175.1:0-5979 GCF_028330895.1 Kamptonema animale CS-326
CGATAGAGATTGAGATGCTCCACTAAGTCTTGAACGGTGGATTTAGCTTCATTCAAATTGCCAGCAATAAAGCCAACGGGGTTATTAATTTCATGAGCCACGCCAGCAACCAAATTCCCCAAAGCCGACATCTTTTCGCTTTGAATCATTTGCAATTGGGTTTGCTGCAAGTCATGTAAGGCTTGCTCTAACTCTTGAGATTTTTGGATGATGGCGGCTTCTGCTTGTTTGCGATCGCTAATATCCAAAAATAATCCATCCCAAACCATAGACCCATCGGCAAGTCTTTGGATTCGAGATTCCCCATGAATCCACTTGATAATTCCAGAGGGTGTAATAATTCGTCCTGACCATTGCCACGAAGATATGGTTTGAATGGCTTGAGTTTGCGACTGTTGATAACTCACGGCATCATCTGGATGCACCATATTGTCGAAAAATTGCCAATTGGACATGGCTTGCTCTGGGGTAATTTCTAGTAAGCTGTAAGAGTCGGCACTGATGTAGCTCAACGATATAAACCCATCGGCACTCATGCGATATTGATAAACTACCCCAGGCACATTGTCTACCAGGTTATGGAAGCGAGAGTTGCTCGCACTCAAGTTTTCGAGCGATCGCTCTAGCTGTTGGGAATAGGTTTGTGACTGCTCATAAAGTCGGGCATTTTCCAGAGAAATTGCCGCTTGAGCGCATAACAGATTGAGCAGTTCGACGCGATCGCTTGTGAAAGCGCCTTTTGCTAAAGTATTTTCTAGATATAAAATGCCCAACAACTTCCCTTGATGCAAAATGGGACTGCACAAGATACTAGAAGGCTGCTGACGAATAATATACGGATCGTTGGCTAAAGTCGGATCGGCGATCGCATCAAGTAGCACAACAGTCTGCTGGTTATGCTTGACTTTGTAAATTAGCTTTAAGGGAATATCCTGACTCTCTTCAACCGGAATCTGCTGCAACACAACTGGCTCTGTATTTTCAGTTATTGACCCCTTAACCAGCAAGCGATCGTCTCGCAAGAGCATTAACACACACTTATCTGCTCCCGCATTTTCAACAACAATCGAAAGCAACGATGAAAGCAGTTTTTCCAGTTCGATTTCACTGGAGAGAGTTTGGGAAGCTTTGAGAATAGCAGCTAAATCAAGGGAATGGGAAACACTGCTGCTAGAAGTAGCTCCACTGGTGGAGGTGACAGTTCCCAATGTAAAGATAGTTTCGTTAGTTGACAGGGGAGAACGGGTTTGTTGGAGGATGGGAGCCAGTAGTTGGGGATAGCGTGTTTCCAAGTCAGCAACTTTGGCTTTAGCGCCCCAACGAATGTAGCAGTAGTAGGCTTCTTGCATATATATTTGGGCAATTTTTTCTTTACCCCAGTTGAGATAAAATTTCGCGGCTAGTTCATTGGCAAGGGCTTCCTCCTGGAGATATTCATTGGCTTTGGCTCCAGCAATTGCCTTGTCGTATAACTCAATTGCTTCGGCTTTTTGTCCTAAAACTCGGCATTTTTCTGCCTTGATTAAGTCAACTTTATGTTGGTGATTCATGGGAGCATGATGCGCCCATTGAGTAATATTAGTTTGATGAATTTCCATCAGGGCAAGAGTGTTTGCTTGCTCAATTTCTGACTCCATAGAGCATAGTGCCAGGTAGGTTAACCCAGCATAGAAATGAAAAACAGGAATTTGAATCATTCCTGTTGCTGCCATCAAATAGCGGTTAGCTTGGGTAAGGTAGTCTAGGGCATTGGTGTAGTTGCCAAAAATATAGGCAAGCATCAGTTTATAGATATAGACAACAGCAAGGACAGTGAGTTCGTTATTTTGATACTGCTTAGGAAACATCACCGTTTCATCGTAGGCAGTACCGATTAATAAATCCGGTTGCTTGACAATTTCTGTCAAGTTCTGCACCGTCTGTTGTGTTGCCTTTAGGTAAGCCAGAGGAGAATCTTGCTTCAGAGTTGCTAATACAACACAGTAATTTTCTATTTCTAGTGCCCAATCGTCCAGAGCCACTCCACCGAATAGATGATCGTAAAAACAAATAGCGATACTGTAGCCAGCATTGAGGAAATCACCTGTTTCCATCCCCGCTAGATAGCTATCTTTGAGCGTTAGTATTGCTGACCTTAGTATTTCTTGACGATGCTGGAGAAAAGCGCCAAAAAAAAGTAAAGCTGAGGACTTAAATTCCCGTACATTCAACTCATTGACTAAGCTCAGTGCTAGTCGCCCAAAGTCATAACCTGTTTTTACTTCTCCTAAAAAAGAAGACAACACCATGCCGTAACCTACATATCCGATTGTTGATGCAGGCGCATTTCCAAATTGGAGAGATAGACTCACCATTGTGGAGCAATACAGAGGTAGCAAGGCAGGACACGCTGCAAAAATCGCTGAAAACAACATGGCTAATAGTTGCATCGCTGCAATTGTCTCTGAGTCGCTCATCGCAGGGAGGTTAATCAGTTCTGAAATCTGTTTGCCCTGAAGGCGATCGCCAAGGGTTTGTAGTGCTTTTCCTGTCAATGCTTCATCAGGTTCAGATGAGAACTCAACCCCCAATTCTACCAGCGCATTTTTGCCGACAGATATTGCTTCTAACATCTGACTCTGGGCTGTCAGTGCGCTGATTTGGATCTGATAAATTTTCACTCGGTCTAGTATGGTTTGAGCCGAGCGCAACACCAGTGCTGCCATCTGTTCCATTTCCTCAAAATCACCATTCAAATAGGCAACTTCAGTCGATGCAACATACAGATTCAAAGTTAATTCATACTGATGTTGCCAGCAGTTAGCTGTTAGTAACTCAATTCCTGTTTGTAAATAAACTCTTGCTGCGGCGTAAGCTGTGGAATTTCTTGCCTTCACTCCCGCTTGTAAATTTAGTTGAGCTAATGTTTCGCATTCCCTTGCTTGACTAATTAACTCAATTCCTAAATTCAAATGCCCAACAATATCAAATAGTTTTTCCTCAAGCTCTAGCTCGGAGAAATTTTGTTGAAGTAATTGTCCGATTTTCAGATGAGTTGCTGTTTTTTGATGACTGGGAATCAATGAGTAAGCAGCTTGCTGTACTCGGTCATGTAAAAATCTATACTTGGCTATTTGTTGACTGGTATTTTGATTTGACACTACCAATCTCTCATTTTCTTCTCTCTGATAAAACTTATAAACATCGCTCAGCGGTAAAATTAGCCCTTCTTGTAACGCTTTCCATAAATCCGCCGACGTTTCAATTTCTGATTTTTCTGAAACAATTGCCAAAGTTGCTAAATCAAACTGATTGCCAATACAAGCTGCTAACTGCAATATCTGTTGAGTTGATGGCGGTAGTTTTCGCAATTGAAAACCCATAAAGACCACAACGTCATCTGTAACTGCTTGCTGATTCACTTGTGCAATGTCACATTGCCACCCCCCCGTAGCCCCCCCTTGGTAAGAGGGGCTTGGAGGCGTGAATTGAATCAGTCGATCTTGATGTAATGCTTTGAGAAACTGGGTAGCGAAAAATGGATTTCCTTGAGTTTTTTGAGAGATTAATTGAGAAAGAGGTAATGCCAAAGTTTCTGGACATTTCAGTGTGTCAGCAACTAATTGATTTACTTTGACTTGACTCAATGGCGCTAAAGTAATCGTATTAATTGTTGCTTGGGTTTTCTTAATCTCACTCAAAGTCAACATCAATGGATGTGCCGGGTTGACTTCATTATCACGGTAGGCACCAATTAACAAAAGATGACCTGTATCAGCCATTAAAAGCTGCATTAAGTTCAGCGATGCTGAATCTGCCCATTGCAAATCATCTAAAAACATCACTAATGGATGTTCTGCACTGGTAAAGACTTGGGTAAACTTTTGAAACAATAAATTAAATCTATTTTGTGCCGCTGTTCCTGATAATTCTGTAGCAGGTGGTTGTTGACCAATAATTATTTCTAATTCCGGGATGACTTCAATAATTACCTGTCCATTTTCTCCCACCGCTTCTAATATTTGGCTTTTCCATTGCTCTAGTTGGAGATCGCTTTCGGTTAACAATTGTCCGATCAAATCTCGAAATGCTTGCATAAAACCAGAGAAGGGAATATTTCGTTGAAATTGGTCGTATTTGCCTTTGATAAAATAACCGCGTTGTCGCACAATGGGTTTATGAACTTCATTGACAACTGCGGTTTTTCCAATTCCTGAAAAACCAGCGACTAGCATCATTTCTACCCCCCTATGTCCCCCCTTAGCAAGGGGGGATTCAGGGGGGTGTCCCCCCTTAGCAAGGGGGGATTCAGGGGGGTTGGCGACTCGCTCAAAGGCTTGGAGTAGAGTTTCTACCTCGGTTTCTCGTCCATAGAGTTTGTCGGGGATGAGGAAGCGATCGCATACATCCCTCTGTGCAATCTCAAAGCTCTCAATCGAACCCGTAACTTGTAACTGAGTTAAACACTTTTCTAAATCATATTTCAGTCCCAAAGCACTTTGATATCTGTCTTCGGCATTCTTTGCCATCAATTTGTTGACAATATCTGAGAGTACAGACGGAATTTGTGGGTTAATTTCCTGTACTAAGGGTGCTGCTTTGGCAATATGACCATGTACTAACTCCATCAGGTCATTTGATTGAAATGGTAATTTCCCTGTCAGTAATTCGTAGAAGGTGACACCTAAAGAATAAAAGTCAGTACGATAGTCAATCCCCCGATTCATTCTGCCAGTTTGTTCTGGGGAAATATAAGCGAGTGTTCCTTCTAACACATTGGGATTGATGAGTGTTTGGGTTTCCCGTGGTAGCAAAGATGCAATACTAAAATCTATTAATTTGACTTGTTTCGTTTCAGGATTAATTAAAATATTGGCGGGTTTGATGTCTTTATGAATAATTCGCTCGTGATAGAGTAGATATAAGGTGTTGCACAGTGCGATCGCGATTGTTAAAAACTCCTGTACTGATTGTAGATTTCCCTTCATTGCCCATTCTTTCAGAGAAATCCCCCCAAAGTCTTCCATGACTAAGGCATAGCCATTTTGATAGGGCTCCAGGCTATAGGTTTGGACGATTAGGGGTGAGTCAAGATTTTTGGCAATAGTATATTGATTGCGAAACTGCACCAATTCGCTAAAGGTGGGATAGTCATTTTTGAGCAGTTTGATGACCACAGGTAATTGGTCATGGGTACGGACTGCGCGATATACTAGGGTTCGACTTCCTGAATAAACTGTTTCGACAATTTTATAGTTGGGAATTTGAACGGTTGTGTGAAGTTTGCTGGAGGAGTGAGAGTTATTAATGGTCATAGTTTTTTGAGGATTTATGAGTAAGCGATCGCTTACATGAGTCCGAAGAAGAGGGAATAATTAACTTGTTTATGCCGCCTTGATGGGTAAGGTGATGATAAATTCTGTTCCTTCTCCTAGTATAGAGTTAACGTTCAGGGAACCGCCATGTTTTTCCTCAACAATTTGACGCGCGATCGCCAATCCCAAACCCGTCCCTTTCCCGACTGCTTTTGTCGTAAATAAATGGTCAAATATTTGGGCTTTAACTTCTTCGTTCATCCCCTGACCATTATCAGCAATACTAATTTTCACCTGGTTATCTACTAAGGAGGTTTGAATGGTAATCCGATTAGGATTAGCCTTAATTTCTGCAAAGCTGCGATTGATATTTGATTCTTCCAACGCATCGATCGCATTAGCTATAATGTTCATAAACACCTGGTTAAGCTGTCCAGGGAAGCATTCGATCGCCGAAATATTTCCGTAGTCTTTAACTACTTCAATCGCGGGTCGCTCATCGTTGGCTTTCAATCTATATTTGAGAATTAAGATCGTGCTGTCGATGCCCTCGTGGATGTTAAAAGGAACTTTGTAGTCTTTGTCAACTCTAGAAAAAGTGCGGAGGCTAGTGCTAATACCTTGGATGCGATCGCAGCCCAATTGCATCGAGTCAATCATTTTAGGCAAGTCTTCGATGATGTAA